>MFYY01000208.1:5364-16068 GCA_001787855.1 Candidatus Riflebacteria bacterium GWC2_50_8
GGTCAAGGTCTTCGTTGCTGAAAGCCCGACTGTTGGAACGATCAGTCAGGTTGATGACACCCATGGTATTGCCATGTACGGTTAATGGCACCGATATCAAAGTATCTGGCGATTTGAGGTCATGCTGCGTGTCATAATTCTTGAAACGCTCGTCAGATTTGCAATCCATGCACAAAATCGCATTGCCGGTTTCGGCTACTTCGCCGGCAATACCTTCGCCAATTTTGAGTTCCAGCCGGTTTCTCGGGGTGCGCTCGCTGTCAGCCGCAGCCTTGTCAGCCTGCTTGAAACTTTCGACGCGCAGCCTGGTCTTGTCTTCATTAAGCAGCATGATAGAACCGCGCTGTGCCTTAAAAATCTCGATCAGATGCTCAAGACAACCGTCGAGTGCCTGTTGGTAAGTTGCTGAAGTGTTGATCAGCTGGGTGACATGATACATGGCACTCAGTTCAAATACCTTTTTGCGGATGCGGTAGCTCATGTTATTGAAACAGCTGGCCAGAAAGCCAATTTCATCTCTGCTGGTGACCGCGACTGTGGCCTCAAGATTGCCTTCGCTCAGTTCGGTGGCCTTGCGCGCGATCTCAATAACCGGACTGGTCATGCGGTGACTGAAATAGGTTGCCAGTATAAAGGCGATCAGACACAGCAGCAGCGTAAAGTTAAAGGTCTTTTTGCCGATCGAGCGCGCTACTGCGTATACATCGCCAGCGTTTTGAAAAACGAATATGCGCAGGCCATACTGCAGAATCGGCAGGGAAATTACCAGCTGGGGCGAGAGCCCGGCTCGTGTCGGCAACAGATCGTAGGCGCCACACTGCTTTTCCATCAGTTCTGCGATGAGGTCTTTGGGAAAATCAGGTTGTTCAAGAATGTTTTCACCGTTCTGGGTCACTAGAAAATAGCGGAAGTTGGTGCCGAAAGTGATGCCTTCCAGCGACTTGCGCAACTTTAAAAATGATATGGTGGTTATAATAACCGGCGCATCTGGCGCGTTTGAAATGGCGGCCTTGACATGAAAAGCCTCCGGGGAAAAGAATATTTTATCGGGCATGCCGATCAGAAGCTTTTCTGGCACAGACAGCCCGGTTATCGCATCAGAGTCAGGCTTGGAATGAGAAAGAAGGTTGCCGTCGCGGCTGCACATGACGACACGTTCAACATACTCATAAGCCTGGTCCAGTTGTTGCATGGCCTGGCGTGCCTCGGCACTCTGCGGTTGCTGCAGGCGAACATCGCTGGCCAGAAACCCGGTCAACTCGTCATAGCCGTTGACATACTGATCGACTTCGTATTTGACCTGCTGGAATGCCTGAATGTTGGCTTCAATAAGAATGTCGCGTGCAATTTCGCCAAGAACGTTAAAAGAGTAGCCGCCCATTGACAGCAGTGGCAGCAGGGTAAGCAGGAATATTCCGGCCCAGACCCGCAGTTTTATGCTTTGAAAAAAGCCGATTTTTTCGATGTTATTGTTATCTGCTGCCGCACTGCTTTTTGTCGCACCGGCGCATACGTTGTTCTCAGCTGAGCTTCCCTCTGCTTGTTCGTTCATGTTTTTTCCCTGCCAGATCTCGTTTGATCAACTTCAACTGTTGTAGTTTAATAAAAAACATGACTACAAGTAAAGTTTTTCCGGGTACCGACAAAAAAACAGTTCATGCCCGCCGTCGGTTTTATCGATGCAGGCCGCGCCCAGACATTAGATGGGTGAAACTTCGCGCAAAATCTTTGTTCTGGCCGTGCTGCCAGGCAATCGTTTCTGGCATGTTCTGCCAGATGTCCTTTAAGCCAGGGGTAGCGCCGCCGAGCAGTAATAGCCTGGTTACACTCAGATAGTCACTTTTTTTCTGTGATGACGATGGAAAGAGGTCGCGTTTCTGCCCGGCGTAAGCTGCCAGATGCAGCGGCGTCTGCCAGTTTTTATTGAGGCAATCAGGGTTGGCGCTGTGTTGCAGAAGAATCTCGACTGTGCTCAAACAGCCGTTGGCGGCAGCAAAGTGCAGTGGCTGGTTGCCGTCGCTGTCGGCCATACTGTGATCAGCCCGGCGACTCAACAGAAACAGCATAATTTTAGGGTGATTATGAAAAGCGGCATAATGAAGAGGAGTAAGTCTCTTAAGTCTGTCGACGGCGTTAACTTCGGCGCCAGCATTGATCAGCACGTTTACTATGCGCAGTTGCCCGTAGATTACCGCGATGTGTAATGGCGAATGCCCGATTTCATCGGCCATGTTGGCCAATATGTTGTCGCGTGCCACGTTGCTGCGCACCTGGTCGAGATCTCCTGCTCTGATCAGGTCATGAAATTCAGCAGCTTGCGATTTGCTAACCATCCCTGCCAGAAAGCAAAGAAGCAAAATGGCCGGCAGAGTCTTAAAAAAACTTAACATGCTTTTAACTCCACGCTGATGCAAAGTCTGGTAGAATTATAATAGATTCCGTAACTGGGGGAAACAACAATATGAGAAAACTGGCTTTTGTCGTTCTGCTAATGATTGTCGCAATGGTTTTGCCATCTTATGCCGGAGCCGATTGCGGTTCTGCAGGCTGTGGTGACGTATCGGGTTCTGCAATGAAACCTGATTCAGAGAGCCCTCTTGTCTTAGCTTTGCAGGGTTTTGCCTTCAAAGGCAAGGATTTTAAGACGGTCAAACTCGGCATAAAAGAAGCCGGTGCTGATGAAAAGGCCGCTGACACACAGAAAAAGGATTCTACTGCGGTCGCTGGCAAAGAAGACGGTCGCATAGCGCTTGCCGGGTTTGAATATGTACTCAAGATTGTCTCTTATGAAGAGGGAAAACTGGCAACTGATCTTTTTCGTCCGTCAGATTTTGAGCAGCCAAAAGATGAAAAACAGGATAAATTGCGCTTGCCGGTTCCGGTCGGGCACATGTCGATAAGCCGCAGTCAGCCAAATCCCGGTAACTTTGTATATCTTGGTTCGCTGCGTCTGAACGACGAAGAAACCAAAACTGAAGGCGAATTTGAACTTTATCTCAACGATCTTACACCGCCAGATGCTGACAGTTTCAAGGATTTCGCACCAAAGGGCGCTGACAGATGACCCTTTGCATCGTTCGCTGACAAGAACAGAATTGAATCCGGCATGGTCAGGCGTAAATTCCTGGGTACTGCCGGATTTTTGCAAATCAGCAGCCACCGGATTTTCAGAAAATAATCTGTTTGAGGCTGATCGTTTCTGCCTTGCCTTTGAGTTCTACTTTGCCAAAATCATAATAGCGGGCAGTACCGGCTGGAAGAATGCTGATAAATGCCTCGCTGCCCAGAAATCTCTCGCTGGGAAGCTCTGACGCCCGGCTGCAGATTCTTGCCGCCGTGTTAACCGGATCGCCGATAATTGTAAAGTCGCGTTGTGAGCCGAAACCCAGCAGACCCGCAATGATCTCGCCATTGTGAACACCAGCGGTAATCGGAAACTTGAGTTCGCCGGCTCTCTCGGCATCGCGAAGTGTGTGCATGGTGCGGGCAGCCATCATAGCACTCTCTTCCATACCATCAGGACTGTAAAACCACGCGAGCACCTTTTCGCCCATAATCTTGTCGGCCTCACCGCCGTTGGCAATAATGATGCGGCAGATGGTGTCGATCTGTGATCGAACTTCTGTGATCAATTCCTGGTGATTCATTGACTGCAGAAACAATGCGAATTTCGGCACTGCCAGATAAAGAACACTGACGTTCAGATGCAGGCCAGCTTCAGCTTCGCGCAGGCTGTCAGCATCTCCCGCCAGGCGCCTGGCAGCGGATGAGACCATCTGGCCCATCAGTTCTTTTTCCTGCAGGCTGCGCGCGATTGTGTTGAAGGTCTTCTGCATCTGTCCAAGCTCGTCTTTTCTGGTGTCTGGAATTCTGTATTCGAGCTGTCTTGACGCGATTTTTTTGACGCCATAAGTCAGGGCGATGATGGGACCGGTGATGTCATGGGATACGAACAGGGTAAGCAGAATGATCGCCAATACTGAGAGCAGCAGCAGGCCGAGTAATTGCCGCCGAACCCCTTCTATTTCGTTCAGGTAAGTGTGCTCAGGTATGAAACCAATAAGCATCATTACTTCGTTCTGTCGGCTTAGTCTGGCTTCTACCAGGCAGTTCTGCCCGCCGTAGATTGTCCGGTCGCTTATCGGCATCTTGGCAGCAGTAGCCCAGCGCGCAAAATATGTCGCAGATTGGTCTATTCCGCCTACGTGCGGCAATTTGAATGCCCCGTACCTTGTCGTTGCCTCGGTAAAGATCGGATAGGATTTTTTAATTCTGCTAAATAGTGTTTGAATCGATGAGTTGAGATTGTCAAAAAACAGCCAGAACACCAGAGTTTCAGGCTGAAACAGGTCGGGGGCGGACATAAGACTGAGATAGCCATGTCCCGAGGCCATGAAAATATCGATTGGCAGGTCGAGGCCGTTTACCAGAGAGAAATAGGCGTCACTGCCGAAAAGATTACGAAAGACTTCGAGGCCTGAGTCTCTGGTGATTTCTGCTTTAACGCTGGCTCCCAGTGATCCGGTCCGCTCGTTGCCTGATTCTTTTGCCATACCCAGCTCAACGAAAAGATTTTTTACAAAGAAATCAAGGAAACGTCGGAACTCATTTTTTTCTATATTGCTTGACGCTGGCGGCAAAAATGAGTGTTGCCAGCCATGGTGGCTGAATATCAGCATGTCATTATGCCTGGTGATTTGCCTGTTTGCGCTGTCCTGCAGAATCTTCTGTACTTTAGCATTAAAATCAGCTCTCTGCTGATCAGTGGTCATGCTGCCGGCATTGTCTATTGCTGATTTGAGCTCGGGTGACCTGGTAATTTTTTCCAGGCTGTTCCAGTTGATTCGTTCCTGCAGAAACTGTCGACGTTCGATTCTTTCAGTGTAATCCAGAAGAAGTCGGCGCTCTTCGACCGGTCTCATTTCTTTCTGGCCTATGGCAAACAGTTCGTTTACCGTGTAAACGCAGGTCAGTGGAACGATAGCTGCTGTAAAAAGGCCCAGCCAGAGCTGCCATGCAAATTTTACTGCAATGCCGCGTTCAAGGTGAACTGTGCTTTTCCAGGTTTGCAGAGCAACCAGCGTTATTACCCCAATCAAAAGGCAACTCAGAATAGACTGCCAGCCAAACTGCGATTCTGGAAGTCTTTTGCTGAGATAAACCCGATATTTATGGCTTCCCAGGCTGGTGACGGTCGAGGTAGTATGCCAGCCAGTCTGTGTCTGCGTTGGGTCTGTATATTTTGGTTTCTGGCTGGTAAAAGGAGCCGTCGCTTCGACAATATTGTTATTTTCAGCGACAATCGCGTAGCTTATCTGCTCACGCTGCAGCAGATTTTTTAATGCTGCCAGGTGATTTTTCTGGGCGGTTTCTTTGCTGATCATGACGAATATCGCACCAATGTTGATGATCAAGTCGTCTGCCAGAGGGTATTTGAGGTCTGTTTGCGGGATTTCATCCAGCTGCGCCAGTTTGTTATAATTTCTTAGCAGAATCGGTTGCCAGTAGACGTATTCTTCACTGCCGCCTATTTTAACCGGTATTACCCGCGCGTGCATTTCATAGAAAATGTGAACCAGATGCATGTTTGAGCCGAGAGTCATCGGTATTTTCTCTTTTAAATGCGCAATTGAAGGCCAGCCCCAGATTACGCTGCTTTCGGTGAGCTTGCGCAAAATCTCGGCGTAGGTTTCTTCGTAATCAGGGTTGCCCTGATAGTTAACCAGTTGCCAGTTGCTGTCGGGGGTGTCAGAGTGGTTATTGCCGGGTTTGTGCAATACCGCAAAAACTGTTTGCTTCAACCCGTCAGAATCAAGTTGCTGTTTGATTTGATCAGCCAGCGTCTTTACCTCGTCCCGGTTTACACCATTCCTGTTCCAGTTTATCGCCTGGCTCGACTTTTCGCAGTTGTCGTCGAGATACTGTTCAAGCAGCACCTGTCCAAGATCTGCAACCTGCAACTTTGTTCGAACACTTTCGCAATGGGCTTCAATGGCCTTGGTTTCCTGTTCTTTGCCCGCCATGATTGTTGTGTATATTGAAAAATATCCTGCCAGTGCGGGAAAAAGAATGCATATTGTGCCGACGATATAGACAAACTTCCGGCACAATGAAGCATTGCTGTCGAACCAGCTTTGTGAGCTTCGGTAAGAGCTTTGCCCCTTGCCTTTAAGCCTTTCAGAGCTGAAGAGAGAAGCTTCTTTGTTGTTAATCTGTTCGACCAGGCTTTCTGTAAAGCCATTCAGCCTGAAGACGGTTTCGCCCTCAATGACTTCTTTTTTCCAGTTAAAAAGATTTTCAGCAGTTTGTGAGGCTACAGTCTGGTCTACCATCAGCGGGCATTCAGGAAATTTTTTGGTAGATGCCTCGAGTTTTTCTGCTGCTTTAAAAGCTTCGCCAAACATTGCGTAATCGAGGCGACTTTCTTTGCTGCCCACTTCACCGGCAATAAGTCGTCCGGCTGCTATGCCTACGCCGACCCGGTAAGAAAATTTTCCGTCAGACTGGCGCCGACTGTTTATGCGTTGCAGGCGCAACAGCATTGCTGATGCTGCCAGGCTGGCACGCAGAGCAGCCGGCTGGCTGTTTCCCGCTTCTTCGATAAAGACAGCTTCAATGGCGTCACCGATGAACTTGTAAATTTTGCCGCCATAGCCGGTTATAACTGCTGCCATCTCGGCAAAGTGAACGTTCAGTAATCTGGTCACCAGCTTTGGTTCGTATTTTTCGCACATGCTCGTGAAATCACGGATGTCGGAGATAAGTACGACCCCCTCCAGTGATTCTGATCGCAAAGCGGCACCATCAGAGCTTGTCGACAAAGCAGAGAGAGCCTGGTCTGACAGCATCGAAGCCAGTCTTTGCCGTTCTTCCAGGCCTTTGACCATTGCCGCAAATTCGTTGCTGAGCAGACCAATCTCGTCTTTGCGGCCACTGGTGGTTATTTGTGGAAAATTGCCTGCATCTATCTGGTCGAGTGACGATTTAACTCTTTTCAGCGGTCTGACAACTCTGATGTAGGTTGTTAAGCCGCTGAATACAAGTATGACAAGGCCAACAAGCCCCAGTCCGGCAAACGAGAGCAGACGAAGCAGATGTGATCTGTTTTTTTGATCATGATCAGTGGCCGCTATCAATATGGTGTTTTCAAAGTTTTTCGAAGCGTAAGCGACGACCGAACGGTCGGCAAGCAAGGATTTGGTGATGCCTGATTTTACGCTGAAGGCTGATTTGGCTATCTGAGCATATTGCTGTTGCTGTTGTCTGGAGATGCTCCTGTCAGTGTCGAGAATTGATTCAATGCCAGCAGCTGAGCGCCGGAACCCGGCAATTTGAATGTGCGGACTTTTTAGCCCGAGTTTTAAGGCGTTCTGAGTGAGAACAATCTGGTTAATATCAGTGTCAAGCCAGGCAAGCATCAGGGTAAACCTGTTTTTGCCGGCTATACTGATAAAATCGTATATATATTCAAGATGGCCTCGCCCGGCGATGGTCTTTATTACACGGTTACGAAATCTTTCGACCTCATATTCAAGACCCTCGTTACTGCGTCTGAATGACTGCATCGCGGCAAGATATTTTTCGTCCTTCTTATGATCGGGCAGTATGAGGTCAGGTTCGTGCTTTCTGGCAAAAGTTCGCAGGTTGGTGGTAAACGGCAGACCATAAAAGCTGGCTATTGATACAAAGTCATCTTTAACAATAGTGCCCTCGGAGTGAAACCTGGCATTACCGGCAAGATCATAAAGTGCGATGCCCGAAATCGGTAATTTGCCTGCTCCGGTTGATATCATTTCTTTGGCTCTAGCGAATACCTTGTCTGCAGCTGCAAGGCCATTTTCACTGAGAAGGTCGTTGATTTTCCGGTCAGCTATGAGTTTAGAGAAAAAGGCAAAATAGGTGTTTTCAAGAAATTCTTTGCCCGCATCAAAATCAAGCAGGCAGCTGGTCAGCTCTTCTTCGATCTGATTTTCGTCTGCGTTGTAACGTTCGTAGATATATGCTGTTGCTGAAGTCACGAACAGAGCCACTGGTAGCGTAGTTGCCAGTATGAACGCGGTCAAAAAGCGACTGCCAATGGCAGCGAAAGGCCAGGAGTTAAGTATCAGGCCGCGTAGCAACAGAAGAATGATCAAAGCGCCGGCCAGATAATTCAGCGTTTTAAGCCAGATCGGAAAGGCGGCCAACGAGAGATCAGGTAGAATGACAAAAGCTATGTTTGCATTTTGTCTCAGAATGCGTGTATAAAGCTTGTGATTGCCCAGTCTCATTCCCCATGGCAAGCCTTCGTTTTCCCAGTTGATGCGGTTATCAATCGCGTTACCGATGCTCCGTCGCCAGGTTTGCCATACAGCTGATCTGTTTATGCGTTCCGGAAAGTAGTAATCGTCAGCTTCAGGAAAAAGCGAAATGAAGCCCCCGGCGCAATCACTGCCAAGACCGGTTTTTTCGGCAGAAAGCGTGAAACAGCATTTCTGCAGATCCTGATTGCGTTTGACGACAAGGCAGTAGCCCAGGACTTTTCCTGCATCGGTGACGGTGTAGTCCCAGACCAGGTAAGAAGGCGTCTGTCGGTAAATAACTGGTGTGGCGACACCTCTCTGATTGTTGGCGATTACTTTGCCGATGCTGTTGCTGCCAAATATATTATGCAGCATTTTTTCGTTTCGCCTGATTTCCTGATCCTTTTGCTTATCCTCGCTATTTGTTGCAAGAAGATGGTCGAAGATCATTTCGACTGGTCGGCGACTGGTAACACTGGCGTTGGTGAAAATAAGAGTTGCTGACTGCTTTTCAGCTGACCGCGAAAAGACCCAGAGTTCGTGATCGGGGAACGGCGGCTTGAAGCTGCTTGCAGCCATATCTGACAGGGGCAGGTTTTCTGGGCTGCGCTCGCCATAATGCATCAGCAGGTCTGTCAGTTTTTCTTTAAAAGCTGCACTGAAGACCGATATGTGCTGAGCGATATCGTTTTGAACCGAGATTTCGCCGAGTTTTTGATTGGCAAAGCGTTCCTGCTCAAGCGTTTTCCAACGCGTAATAATCGAAAAAATTTCGTTATAACCAAAATTTGCTGATAAAATCGGAATCAGCAGAAACAAAACCAGAATCAGATTTCTAACTCTATCGGTCAACTGTGGTAGCTTTCAATCATATAGCCTGTTGCAGGTAAAATAACACAGAGTTATAGAGAAAGCTGATAAACTTTCATTGGCATTGCCTTGCCTTTTAATTCAACTTCTCCGTATTCGCGGGCAGATAAACCTGGCTTGAGGGCTGCGAAAACATTTTCAGAAAGCAGGCAGCGCTGATATCTCAAAATCTCAGAGAGACTTTCAATTCTTGCCGCAACATTGACGGCGTCGCCAATGACAGTAAAATCGCGTTTTTCGCCAACTCCGAGCAGGCCGGTAATGACCCTGCCGGAGTTGATGCCTATGGCAACCGGAAAAGGCAGACTTGCTTTGCTTTCGGCAGCAACAATTTTCTCAGCAGCGTGACATGCGCAGGCGACTGCTTCCGGCAGGTTTCCGTCAACAGCAAACACGGCCAGCATCTTGTCGCCGATTATTTTGTCAATGTCGCCACCTTCACTAATGACGAAGCCTGAGATCATGGCAATCTGTTCTTTGAGATCGCAGAACATCTGTTCGACCGATGCTCCGGCGACCCATGACATGAACGATGGAATACCGATGTAGAGGAATACGAATTCGCCGGTACTGCTTTCGGTATTGTTCTGAGAGGTATAACTAAGTGCGCTCTTAGATAACATTCGACCCATCAGGTTTTTCTCTTCGAGGCCGCGCATCATCGAGTCAAAAGAACTGCACAGATTCCCGAGCTCATC
This sequence comes from Candidatus Riflebacteria bacterium GWC2_50_8, assembly GCA_001787855.1. Lineage (GTDB taxonomy): Bacteria > Muiribacteriota > Ozemobacteria > Ozemobacterales > Ozemobacteraceae > Rifleibacterium. Next base: position 15,215 of record MFYY01000208.1, read on the forward strand.
GCCCCTGTTCATGTTGATTCGATATGAATAGTTTTCGACTGACGCAAACTTCATTCCGGTGATCAGGCTTTCTACCGGGTTCAGGATGTCGGCGGCGGCATTTTTAGCTACAACTAGAATCAATATGATTGAAAGGAGCAGGGAGATGGCAAAAATCAGTTTGTTACGAGCCATCCTCGCCTGAATAGGCGCTTCGGATGCGGTTGCAATCAGAAATGACGGCAACTGCGCTACACCGGGGCGTCCTTCGACCAGATACCACTCATCGCCTCGCTTCAAGCGCAATGACACCGGCAGATTGGCAGAGGTTATCCATGCTCCGCAGAGGCCGAGTTCGTGGCGGTAACTTGCCATGAATGGGTTTATTAAAGCGGCATGCCGGTGTGTGCTTGCAGCATATACGCTGTATTTGCTTATCTGGCGCCCGGCCAGCCGGGTCAGATAGTTGTCATACTCAAATACCATCATCCATAAAATCAGAAATTCTGGATTGTCCAGGTCTGGAACCAGATGGGTTATAATGCCGATCGTGCCGCTTATCGCGCTCATCAATACTGGCACTTCGACGCTATGGGCCATGCTCACGAAAACGTCATCGCCAAAAAGCGAGCGCACTGTCTGCAAGCCTGTTTCAACGATCATTTCACTCTGCACGGCTTCGCTGTCGAGTCCTGTCTTGAAGTTTTTGCTGATGCGCTTGCTTGCCATATTTTTGGCAACTCCCTGCAACATGATGCCAAATCTGCTGGGTTCGGAATTGCCTTTGCCGGAACTCACAAAAGTCCAGCCGTCACCGGCCAGAACAATATCTCTTGGCGAAAAATTGATTATTTTTTCATTCAGCTTTTCATGCT
>MFYY01000208.1:16101-18055 GCA_001787855.1 Candidatus Riflebacteria bacterium GWC2_50_8
TTTTTAAGGTGTGAGTCGATACCTGGCCTGATTGCTGGTATTCTTTGCTCAACAAGCCAACAACCATACGAGTTTGCTCGCTTGTCGACCAGTTGCGCACCATTTTCCAGGCCAGTGGGTCGATAAAGGATTCGCGAAGCTCGAAAAGATCAATAAAGCGGTGCAGCTCAGATTTTTCATTGGCGGCCCTGACGCTGTAGTCTTCGTCGCTGAACAGGCCAAAAACGAAGAATACCGTTATGAGCGGCACGATTGATGCCAGAAGGAGTGCCAGCCACAATTTCGCTGTCAGCGAACTGTTAATGAAAGTTTCACCCTGCGAAGTTTTCCACCAGAGAACTAATACTGCGGTTGATGCCAGCAATATCATCAGCAGGAATGGAATGTTGAACAGAAAGTTCTGTTCTTCAAGAAATGTGCAGACAATCAGGCGGTGACGCTCTGAGCCCAGCTGCATGTAGTCGCTGCTGATTACTCCGTTCCCACAATCTGGCAGTGTCCCGTTGTAGCTGAGCTTTTTTTTCAGATCATTTGGAAAGTCTGCTTTGCAGGTAACTGCGCCAGCCGGGCTGATCATGGCAAGTTTCTGATTGCCGTTATCATAGCTTTCTACAAGGTGAGAAGCTGATTTATTAAGCTTTTCTGCCGGGATGGCAGCCATGACGTAGCCTATAATCTCCGCCTGGTAAGAAATGGAGAATGCCCCCCTGCGATTCGGCTGGGGTTCGCTGACCAGGTAATCCCAGTAAAAATATTCTGTGCCGCCTGGCAAAACAATCTCTGAGGCCTTGCCGAGCATTTCAAAATGCAGGTATTGGCTGGTATTTTTGTCGCCGAAGATTTCAACAAACTTTTGCCGGTCTTTTTCAATTAATTCAAGACGATGCAATGCGAGAATATCAATCTGCGCACGGTTTATTGCGGCCTGCCTGGCAAGCAGAGCAGACTGGCTTTCTGTCCAGCCATGCACGAATGCCGGTTGGCCGCTATATCTGGGTTTTATCGAACTTTTGTCGGTTTTGATGTAATATACTGCCAGACGGGTTGGTTTTGTATTTCGATCGGCAGCGTTACCTGCCGCTGGTTTAAGGAAATCTGTCAGTTTTGTCTTGATGAATTCTGGATCATCGGTAATTTTTTGTTCAAGACTGGTGACCAGTTTGCGGCAGTTGGTTTCAAATCCGACAAGTGCAGCATTTTCAGAACGCAGTTGTTCTATCATGCGCTGGTTAGAACTTGCGGCGTTTCCTGTCTCTCTTATTATGGTTGCATCTTTGCGAATGTGCGCCGCAAAAACTATCCCGCTTACTATAGCAATAACGAGAGTTACGCCCAGTGCGAACAGAAGTTTTGGTGAAAGCGTTTTTCCGGAGCCGACAACGAATTTTTGAACTTCTTTTGTTTCTTTAGATGCCCTGGCTGAGCTTTCTTTGTTCTCTATTGCTGCGATTGCATCGTGTTCTCCACCGACTTCATAGAGACTGAAAGCGGGTTTGCTCTCTACTGTTGCGAATTCTTTGAAAACCAGGCCCTGCCCCGATAACGTCCGGCTGAGCTGTTCGTCGATAACCAGCGGGAAATCCTGGTTGTGTATCGACATTGCTTCAAGCTTGGCGGCCAATTTCAGAGGTTCCCCGATAATCGCGTAATCCAGTCTGGTGTCGAGGCTGCCAATCGAGCCGGAATGCATGGTGCCATAGGCCAGACCAATCCCGATGCGGTAGCTGAAAAGCTTGCGGCGAGTTCGCAGCTGATTGATCTGTTTTGCCTTGATCAGCATCAGCGAGGCCGCATTAAATGCTCTGGTTGCAGCATTTTCAGGCAACCCCTGATTTTCTGGAAACACTGCCTCGACAGCATCACCGATGAATTTGTAGATGCGTCCACCGTGGCTTGAGATAATGCTGGCCATGCCGGCAAAATGTTCGTTTAGCAGTTCGGTGATCATGTCGGG
>MFYY01000208.1:18084-22508 GCA_001787855.1 Candidatus Riflebacteria bacterium GWC2_50_8
ACTTTCGTTGCCGAGCATGCGCTCGCCGCTGCCGGTTTTGGTGATGGCATCCATTGCCTGGTCTGATAGAAGGGTTGCCAGACGTTTGCGTTCGCGCAGTCCGACGGTCATTGTTGAGAATTCCCGGCACAGCACGCCTAATTCATCCTGACTGTGGCTTTCGATTTCAGTGGTCAGGTGCCCGTTAGCGACGCGATCAAGGGCAGATTTCAGAGTCTCAATCGGGTCGAGTATCAGTCGGGCGGAATAGTAACTGGCCAGAAGAACTACGATCAGTGACAACAGCAGTATCAGCAGCATGATCCAGACGCGGTACTCAACAGCCCGGTTCAGGTTAAAGTGCTGTGTGCCGCCAACAATGATCAACTGGTCATATTTTTTGGGCGGAATTGCGACAAGAGAAAGATTGTCATATTGTTTAGCCGCATAACTGCCTCTGAAGTGTGCCAGGTTAGCGAGTTCGCGGGATTTGCTGATGAAGTCGCTGTCGATGTGGCGGTCGGGGTCGATAAGAAAGTCGAGACCTTGCGGGGTAGCTTTAAAAGCAATAAAATTCTGGTCAGGGTTGTTGAGAGCAATCTGATTGAGAGAGTTTTTAAAAGTAGCAGCGTCGAGGGCAGAATCATCCCAGACGACAAGTACTGCACATTTTTCACGCCCATCGATCCTTACCAGATCGTGCATTTGAGTTGCCGTTCTGGCCCCGATCTGGCGTTTAATGGCAAACGATCTTCGGTTATCCATTTCATCGACGAGACTTCTGTTTGCCATTGACTGGTAGGCATCAACCGAAGTTTCCTGTATGCTTGTGCCTTTGAACTTTTCGAACTTGCTGTCGGGGTCGTGGACTCTGATTTTTCTTTGCAGCATGAGGGTAATCGGGTAACTGAAAGCATCAATTGTCGGGTCGGCCTCTGCTTGTTTCTGGCCACCGTAATATCTTGCGCCCTTGCCGTTTTCGTCGATAATGGCGAAGCAGAGTAGCGGAAGTTTCTTGTTGCCAGATACAAAGTGATGCAGGATGCGGTTTTTGGCCTCATCGCTTGCAGTGCCATGTTTGCGCAAAATGCTGGCAAACTCTTCGTCCTTGAAAATTGCATTGAAGGCTGTACGGTATTCGTCTTCAAGCTGGGTTTTTCGGGTGTCAAACTGCTTTATACTGAGTTGCAGACCGTTCAGCGTTTCAAAATGCGTGGCTCTGCGATACTGCGTGATGTAGCCATAAGCCGAGATCACCAGCAGGCTTAACGGCAGAGTTGCTGCAAGCAGATAGGTCATGATGAATCTGAATCTAAGGTTGAATTCTGGCCACTGGTTGAGAAGAATGCCGCGCAAAATCATCAATAACAGCAGGCTTATGCCGCCGAGATTTACAAAAAACAGCCATAATGGCTGTTTTGAAACCTTGATTGTCGGTGTCAGATAAACCGCCAGATGGCTCTGGCTTTTTCCAATATATGAAAAGGCCAGATAATTGCCGAGCTCGACGACTTCTGGTATGCCGCTTGCCAGCCACTGTTCGAGTTTTTTTTCGGCAGCTGAGGCGTGCATGTTGGCCCAGCTTCGAAAGATTCTGGATTTATGCAAAGGCTGTTGAAAAACGATACCACCATAGTCTGAATAAACCGGTATAAAAGCGCCATAGCCGAGACCACGATTTTGCAGATCGCGCAAAGCCAGCAATCGGCCGGTCTTACTGTGATCATTCCTGAAACGACTGAGAAGATAAAATCCGTATGTGGTGCCGTCATCGGCTTCGAAGTAGTCCCAGAGAAACCATGCGGGCAGTGATTTATACTGCACAAATGTGGCTTTTCCCTTCTGACTGCGTGCGGTGACTTCTGACTTTGTTTCCGGACCGATCAGGCTGCAGAGCATGCGCTCACTCATTTTGGCGGCCGGATCAGAAATGTCTCCACCTTTGCTCACATGCACAAGATGCTCAAAAGTTCTCAGCAGGACTCTGCGCCCGGTCGGCGAATCAGATTTAATATGCAGAAGATCGCCTGCCGCGCTTTTTGCCGGCAATTTGAAAGTGAAAAGTTCATGATCTGGAAACGGCGTTCTGAAAAGCAGATTTGCTCGATTCTGCAAAAAAGCAGTGAGCATGTTGCTGTTCAGGTTTGATTCTGCAGCGGATTTAAATGCCGTCGCAAATTCGCCGGCCAGCTTGGCATACTGATAGCTGAAGCTTGAGGCGGCAGCAAGAGCTTCAACTTCCTGACGGGCTTCGACTTCCTGCTCATGTTTCTGCCAGTAATTATCTATTTCTGAAAAAAGCAGCAGCCCGATATTGATCGCCAGAAGCGGCAATATCCAGAGAATTACCGGCAGATGCGCGGTTTGCCGCCTGCCGGTGCTGCTATGGTTGTACTGATTCATCTCTGCTTTTCTGTTCGGTAGACTTTTTGTTTTTTGTAACTAAAAACCACAGATCGATAAAAGAAATGATGTATCCGTAAAAAAAGACATCAAACCAGATGTTATCTTCAATATCGGCGGTTATGCCATTGATCACCTCGACATTGCCGGTTCGCATGGCAATTGTTACTTTTTTGTTCAAGACCTCAGCAAGCTGTAGAGAGCCAATCAATATAGCTCCAATCAGTATCAGCATGGTAATTGCGCCACGACTGCGATAACCGCATCGCCAGGCGCCTAGGCCTGGGCAGACGAGGTTGAGTATTATAGCCTGCCACATGCCAGGCTTTGCCGGCGCCGGTTTCCCAGGTGGCAGCATCTTCGCCAGATCAGAATGACAGAACCTGCAAATAACAGCTTCTGGCATTATCAACTCTGCGCAAAATGGGCATTTGACCCTTTTATCTTTGTCGTCGATGCTTTTACCCTCCATTCTTACTGGCTGACGGTTACAGCGGCAAAACCTGCCCCGTGGTCTGATTCTGCAGAATTCAGCTGACAGGGCGTACGCAATAAAGTGATGTATTTAAAAATCAAACATTAGCCAGCTGTTTTTTCAAAATCAGGCTGGTACTTTTAATCGAGGTCAAGATTTCCGAAAATTTTATAAACATTGCCGTCTCGGGCGACACTCAGATCTTTTCCGGGAAACTGGTGCGGCAATTCTTTGGCAATCATGTCGATAACTTCGTCTTCGAGCTTCTCTATCAAGTCTTCAGGAACTTTGCGTAGCGTAGCCAGCTTGACTTTGAATACGTAACCTGGCCCAAACTGCGAGCCCAGTCCGGCCGAGAATGACACACCAAGATCAAAAAGGCCGTCTGCATCAGGTGTTACCCCTTCGCCTTTTTCGGGGCGGTTTGGGCGCAACGGGTAAAGATGGCCGTATTTCTCTTCGAGAATCAGGTCGATATTATTGAATATTTTCTGTAATTTTTCTTCCCATTTTTCTAAAAGCGGGTTTCGCACTTGAACACCTCTAAACTTTATCAAATCTGAATTTTATGCTATAACTTGCGGGTATTTCTTTTGTTCGCGCTGCTGCGCATGGCGGCAGGCCTTTAAGAACTTCATGAGGCGGCTCATGAGATTACCCTTCCGGCCTGTTTCGTTTCTTCTTATGCGTGACAGCACGATAATTGCAGGCTGAAATACAGAACGATGTATTTTACCACAAAGCAGGGTTTGTTGCATGGCAGTTGTTGATTTGTTGTTCAGCCTTGGGGTCGCTTTTGCGCTTGGCTGTGACGCGTTTGCCGTCGGTCTTGCTGTTGGAACACGCAGTCCGTGTCAGCGGGCGCGCTTTCGCCTGTGGTTTCACTTTGGTCTTTTTCAGTTTCTTATGCCGATTATCGGCTGGTATGTCGGTAATTCAGTTTATGAGCACATCAAAGAGTTTGATCACTGGATTGCCTTTGCTCTGATGTTCGTCATTGCCACCCGTATGTTGCGCGAGAGCCTGGATAAAGATAAAGACGAAGATGAAACGCGTGGTGATCCGACGCGGGGCTGGTCATTGGTTTGTTTGTCAATCGCTACCAGCATTGATGCTCTGGGCGTTGGGTTCAGCATGGGTATTGCCCGGATGGACTTGTTTAAGCCGGCTGTTATCATAGGAATAACCGCTGCCCTGATGACTTATGTTGGTCTGCACCTTGGCCGCAGGCTTTCCCATGCCTACGGTAAAAAAGTTGAAACCGCCGGTGCCATCATTTTATACCTGATTGCGTTTAAGCTTTTAACTATCTGATTGTCGGCGCCAGGTCTTTACCGGATGTCACAACTACCTGCGCCCGACTATTCCTGCAGAGAAAAGAAAGTCGAGGAATTTCCCCTCGAATTCACCAGGATTCTTTTTGTGGGCGCAGACATGCCAACTGCCGGGAGAAACCCAGGTGCGGGCATGCGGCATGCTTTTTTTGAGCATTTCGAACTGCGGTAGATCGGCGCGACTGTCGAGCTCATCATGAATCAAAAACACTGCGCGATCGGCCAGATGTTTC
>MFYY01000209.1:0-2664 GCA_001787855.1 Candidatus Riflebacteria bacterium GWC2_50_8
GGCGTCGTCATGGGTCGCCATGCCGGCTTTCTCACTGCCGCATCAGCTTTTGCGCAGAAATACGAAGATGATGGCCCACACCTGATTTACGTGCCCGAAAGAACTTTCGATACCGATACTTTCCTCAAGGATGTCGATGACGTTTATAGCCGCTATGGTCGCTGTGTCATTGCCGTTTCTGAGGGTATCATGGGCGCCGATGGCAAACCTGTCATCACCCATCTCATGGATGGCGATTCAGAAAAAGATGCACACGGCAACGTGCAGCTCTCCGGCACTGGAGCGCTTGGCGATGCTCTCGGCAAAACCATCAAGGACCGCCTTAAAATTAAACGTGTCCGTTCTGACACCTTTGGCTACCTGCAGCGCAGCTTTCTCGGCATCGTTTCAGAAGTCGACCAGGCCGAAGCTCGCGAAGTCGGCGAAAAAGCCGCTCAGTTCGCACTCTGGAACAACGTCGACGGCTCGGTTGCCATCCGCAGAACCGGCGATTATTCGGTTGATTATTTCCTGACTCCGCTCGCTTCAGTAGCCCGCGAAACCAAGTCAATGCCACGCACCTTTATCAATGAAGCTGGCAACGGCGTTACCATCGACTTCCTCAATTATGCCCGGCCATTGCTTGGCAGCATGCCGAGTTATGAGCGGCTACAGTGCCCGAAAGTACCCAAAAAGTGAACGAAGTAAAAGTAAAAGGTTTGATTACAGTTGTCGAAGGTCTGACCAGCAATGGTCAGGCCTTTGTCAACATTGATGACGTAATGATGCGCGTGCCAGGCTTTCTGCCCGGTGACAAGATTGAGCTCGAACTCAGTGCCGGCGGCAAAGTCGTCGGCGCGCAGCTGGTAGAGCCATCACCCGAACGGGTCAAGCCCGACTGCTTTTTTCATGGGCCATGTGGCGGCTGTGACCTGCTCGAATTGTCAGAGAAAGGCCGCAAGAAAGAAAAGCAGGCAATGATAGCCCGCACGCTCAACCGCATACAGGGCGGAAACGAGGCTTATCTTCACAGCTTCTCATCATCTCGCGAGATCATACGCTATCTTCCGCGCATGCGCCTGCATCAGAGCCGCAATTACGAGGAGCGCGAATCGGGTTATCTTCCTTCAGAGGCTTTTGCCAGCCAGCTTCCCGGCGGCGTGGTGCCGGTTACGGCCTGTGCCATCGTCACTCAGGCTCTGGCGCGACGGCTGATCGCCGCCCGCAAGATCCTCAATCAGGTTCCAATTTTTCTCGAAAGCCTGACTCTGATGTCGTCGTCTTCGGACCGTTCAGACCGGGTGGTTGGCCACGCCGTATTGATGAAAGGCCGGCCCGCCGGGCATCATTACCAGGATCTCACCAAGATCATGCGTGCAGCCAACCTTAAGGGTTTGTCAGTCGCGAATCATGAGGGTAAAATCAAGGATGTCCAGGGATCAGTCAGCGTTACCGGCCTTATCGCGCCCGAAGTCGATGGTGGCCCTTATGACGCCGAGCCCTCATTTTTTGTGCAGGGAAATATTTTTCAGAATCAGGTGCTGATTCGCAAGGTTGTCGAGTTATGTAAACCTGCACCAGACATCAGAATCGTCGAAGGCTTTGCCGGCGCCGGCAATTTCACGCTGGCTCTGGCCGCCAAAGGCGCCCGCGTCGAAGCGATCGAGTCGCACCCTGGCGCAGTCAGAACCGGAGTAAAAAACATCAACCGCAGCGGTTTTGCTGACCGCCTGATGCTGGTTGAAGGCGACGCCATCAAGGAACTGTCGCGGTTCAAGGCCGAACCTGATGTTCTGCTGATCGACCCGCCCCGCACCGGCACGCCAAGTATTGGCCGTACTCTTGCCAAGCTGCAGCCGAAAAAAATTGTCTGCGTGTTCTGCGACCTTGAAGCCTGCGAACGCGACAGCGCAAACATTATCAGAAGCGGCTACAAACTTAGCGAAGCCGCCGGACTCGACCTTTACCCGCGCACTCACCACGTCGAACTCGTCTGCCTGTTCGAAAAGGCCTGAGAAGAGAACAAGAGATCTCGCACTAAGCCGCAGAGATACGGAGAAATGCAAAGTCTTTGCCAGAAGAAAAGACCTCTCACTAAGCCGCAGAGCACTAATGAAGGCTTGATTTTTTAGCGGTGACTCAAAACTATTTTGTTACTCTCTGTGGCTTTGTGACTCTGTGCGAGTCTAGGTGTGGCAAGAGATCTCGCACTAAGACACAGAGACACGGAGAAATGCAAAGTCTTTGCCAGAAGAAGAGATCTCTCACTAAGCCGCAGAGGCGCTAAGAAAACAAAATCTTGTTCAAAGTTTTCTCTAAGCCGTTATTCCTCTCTTCTTTGTGGCTTAGTGGCTTTGTGCGAGCATTCTGTTCTCAGGCTTTCTTTTTTGCGACTTTGTGGCTCTGTGCGAGTCTTTCTGTTTTCAGACTTTGGTGCTGCGGCGGGCTTCGAGGTAGTAGATCGCGGTCAGAATAGCATCGCCAAAACAGCTGCTGCCCTGATGCGCGAGCACACCGTCGCCCCACCAGCCGACGAGCAGGTCGGTAAAGCCGGCGCGGTAGCTCATGTCGAAGGCACTGCCAGCAACTTCAAGCGTTTCACAACCGGTGGCAAAATCATTGGCATGGCCGGCCGGGCCGATGATGGTTCCTGACGAACGACGTTCTTTAACAAGATAGCGCGCG
>MFYY01000209.1:2690-5492 GCA_001787855.1 Candidatus Riflebacteria bacterium GWC2_50_8
ACAACATGCAGGCTCTGCCCGTCGGCGCTGACCCGCGCTGATGGCCCATTCGGGTCGCTCTGAAAAATAATTTTCAGCTCGGGAATTTCACGCATGCTCTTTTCGATGCCGGCAAACGGAACCTCAATTTCTCGAAAGCCCGGTCCGTCTTCGATAAAGCGATCAGCCAGACCCGAGAGATTACTGATATAATAGCGGGCAAGCTCGGTTGTTCCGGCAAGTCCGGCCCGGGCCGGCATATCAGCCGGAGCGGCTTCAAGAATATCTCTCTCATCAAGAGGTCCGCCATGACTGGATAACAGCGCCAGAGTCAACAGAGACTGACCGTCAATGCGGTCAAGATAAAGACCCAGCGGCATATTTCTACTGATAATAGCCTGTGAAAGAGCGCATAACGGCGCAGCTTCGCCAGGCGTAAAAACATTTACGCCGTAATTGATGAGACTTTCTTCCAATGTGGCGGCAATTTCGGCGAGGCCGTCGGCTGCCGAACAGGCAAGAATAAGACTGGGAAAGCTTCTACTGCTGTTTATCAGATGGTTGAAAAACAACTGGTTTTCAGGCAACCTTGCCCAGGCCAGTCGGCTGGCCTGACTCTCGCTAAATATGGCCGGGTAAAGCGGTTTCATGCAAAAATCGCTGAGCCTCCGAGAAGAACGGCATCGTTTTCAAATTTCGCTTCGCGCACCAGTTCACGGCCATGATCAGCTACCGGCAGAATGTGTATTTTCATGGTTTGCAACAGCGTCGGCATAAAATACTTCTTTAGCGCCATCATGCCACCACCGAGCAGAATAACTTCAGGATTGATCATGGTATGAATATTTGCCGCGGCAATACCAAGGTAATAGCCCACCCTTTCGATCGCGGCAATTGCCAGTTCATCGCCCTGATCAGCGGCCTTGCCGATCAGCGGACCCCTGACGTTTTCGAACTTGCTTTCGGCAAGATCCTTGATAATGCTTTTGCGGCCCTTTTTAAGCTCAGCTTTAACATAGTTTTCCATGCCGGTGCCCGAGGCATAAGCCTCAAGACAGCCTTTATTGCCACAACCACAGAGCGGACCATCGGGGTCCATGCATATATGCCCGACTTCGCCGGCAGAGTTGGTGGCGCCATTAACCAGCCGGCCATTGACCACAAAACCAGAGCCGACGCCGGTTCCGATAAATATATTAGCAAAGTTGTCAAGTCCTTTGCCGTTGCCGAACTTGTGCTCGGCCACGGTTGCCGCGCGCACATCGTTGAGCACCTTAACCTTGAGTTTGAGCGCCTTGGAGAGTGCGCTGCCAAGAGGCGCATTCTGCCATTTAAGGTTTGGCGCATAGATTACTTCACCGGTCTCGGCATTTACCTGGCCGGCGGAGCCAATGCCAAGACCGATAATGTCTTTATGATCCCGTCCCTCAAGCACTTTTTCGACAGCGCCGAGAATTACCGAAATCACGCCGTCAAAACCAGCGGCCGCATGAGTAGGAAATATGACCTTCTTGAGAATTTCGCCTTCCTGACAAAGCCCGGCCGCGATTTTTGTACCGCCAAGATCGACGCCAAGACTCGGTTTTTGTGCTTTTGCCATATTACAATTCCTTTAACCGCCTATTTTGGAAAGTGACGACTCGAAGGTCGATGCGTAGCAGGCATGCTGCTTCTGCCATGATGACTTTTCGATAAAAAGCTGCTCGATTGTTTCCTTGACCTGATCAGGTGTGAGTCCTCTGACCTTGACGCCGACCTTGGAATCGAGACAGGGCAGCAGATAGCCGTTAGAAGTCAGCCGCAGCCTGGTGCAACGCTGGCAGAAAGGGTGCGAGCGCGAACTGATAAAGCCGACCCCTGCCCCACTGCCGACAACGTGGTAGTCGCTTGACGGCCCCAATGACTCATCGGCAACTTTTTCGAGCTGGTATTTCTGTGCAATCACTGCGAGAACCTGCTCTTCAGAAATAAACTGATCAGCCTTTGCTTCCTCTGCATTAAACGGCATTCTCTCGATAAATCTTACCGAAATCTTTCTATCTACCGCGAAATCGATGAAATCCATGATTTCGCCATCGTTAGTGCCTGGAATCAACACGGTGTTCAGCTTTACCGGTTTGAGCCCGGCGGCAAGCGCCGCATCGATTCCGGCAATGACATCATCAAGCCTGCCAACTCTGGTAATTTCGGCAAACACTTGCGGATTAAGCGAATCAAGACTTACATTTACCCGGTTCAATCCGGCACTTTTCAGCGCCGCAGCATATCTGGTCAGCAATGCGCCGTTGGTGGTAAGCGTAAGATCGTTCAGGCCCGGTATTTTTGCGACATCGGCGATAAACTCGACGATTCCGTTCCGCACCAGCGGCTCGCCGCCGGTAATGCGCACCTGCTAAATTCCACTCTCTACAGCAGTTCTGATTACCGACAGAATTTCCTCGTAACGCATGATCTGGTCATGTGACTGCTTGCAAACGCCGTCTTCTGGCATGCAGTATACGCAGCGGTAATTACAACGATCGGTGACCGAGACGCGCAGATATTTGAACATTTAATTGATTCCTTGAATGCTCTAATACTAACCCGCAGCGCCGGGCAAGTCAAACTTCGCAGTTTTGTGGTAGAATCATTTCAAATTTCAATTAACTTATGGAGCAAATTATGCGCCTTCATCTGATCGCGGTATTGTTACTGGTTCTGTTTGCCGGCACTGGCGTGCATGGTGCCGAAATCAACCTTCTGGTCAAGAGTAACTGGGGTAAAGAAGTAAACCAGATTGGCATTCGCTTCCCATCGCCAGGCGTCATGCCGGTTGCGCCTTAC
>MFYY01000209.1:5558-5921 GCA_001787855.1 Candidatus Riflebacteria bacterium GWC2_50_8
GTTACAAGAACAAAGACTGGTTTTACCTGATGACCAGCTTTGAGAAAATGGGTGACATCAGCTTTTTCAATCAGCGCCTGTATGTGGTTACCCGCAACCCCGATGGCGTCGCAGTTATCAACCCCGAAAACGGCAAGGTTGAGCAGCAGCTGCGCATTGACTTTCGCAACCCGGCGCGTATCAAGGTTTTTGCGCCCACAGTCATTGGCGTGGAAGAGCCCGGCGTCGGCCTGTGGATCTGCCGAAATGGCAAGGCTGATCTGCATCCAGCCACTGCGCTAGAGGCTGTCGGCGACAGCAAAACACTATATGGCCTACAGTATAATCTCGACGCTGAATCACGCACGATAATCAGCGCCGAAC
>MFYY01000210.1:0-1216 GCA_001787855.1 Candidatus Riflebacteria bacterium GWC2_50_8
GGCGTTTTTCTATAGTTGGGAAAATATCTTCTGAAAGAAAGCGGCTGTCAGTTCTCGGATAGGTTACCACCTTGCGCTTCTCATAGAGAGTCTGCAAAACGGCCAGAGTGTCTGCAGCCGTCATTGAGTATTTCGAGTTTGCCTCGCGTTGCAATGTAGTAAGGTCATAGAGCGACGGTGGCGACTGCTTCTTTTTAGTCTTTTTGACACTGTGCACAACCGCCTGCGCGCCCTTCAAACGACCTGCAAGTTCTTTTGCCTTATCGGCAACGTCAATCCGGCTCGGGTATTCATCGGCTTCCGGGTCGAACCATAGAGCGCTGAAGTCTGAGAAGACGGCGTTAACTTCCCAATAGTCCTTGGGAACAAAATTCTGTATTTCAAGATGGCGATTGACCACCATCGCCAGGGTGGGCGTCTGTACGCGACCCAGGGTAAACATGCTGTTGAGGCGCTTAGTATAGGCTCTGGTAAGGTTCATGCCGACAAGCCAGTCGGCACGACTGCGGCAGACGGCTGCCTGTGCCAGTGGCTCATATTTTTCACCAGGGCGCAGGTCATCAAACCCATGTTTGATCGCCTCATCAGTCATGCTCGAAATCCACAGGCGCTTAATTGGTCTGTTACAGCCGCTATGCTGATAGACAAGCCTGAAAATCAGCTCACCCTCGCGGCCTGCGTCAGCGCCATTTATGATCAGGCCAACATCTTCGCGATTAAACAATTTTGCGACATTATCGTACTGCTGCTGAGAAGAAGACAGAACTGAAAGTTTCCAGGTCTGGGGCAACATTGGCAGTGTATCGAGACTCCATTTCTGCCAGGCCGGGTTTTGCACCTCGGGATGCCCCAGCGAAACGAGGTGACCGAAGCCCCAGGTCACTATGTAATCCTGGCCCTCGAGAAAACCCTCGCCACGACGGCCGGCGCCGAGAATACGGGCGATATCTTTCCCTACTGATGGCTTTTCTGCAAATACAAGAGTCTTCATGGCAACATGCTAACTCAGAGAAAAATATCTGTCCAGTTAAAGAGTTTTTCTGATTGTTGATTAAATATTTGCTCAATATTACCGATTCGTTTTATACTACACTTGAAATCATCATATATTTGCCCGGAGTGTTTCCGGGTGATTCTGTTGGTATGCATGTAAATTGAAGGAGGGTTTTTCATGGCGACCTTCGCTTATAAGGCCAGAAACTGGGACGGCAAAATA
>MFYY01000210.1:1320-3701 GCA_001787855.1 Candidatus Riflebacteria bacterium GWC2_50_8
CATTTCGTTCAGCTTTCTGCAACGCGGCGTCAGCTCCCAGGAAGTCTGTATCTTCGCTCGACAGTTTGCCACCATGATTGGATCAGGCGTTCCGCTCGTACGCTGCCTGACCATTCTACAGGCTCAGGCCGAGAACCCGACCTTTAAGAAAGTCATCAGCCAGATCAGAACAGACGTCGAAGGCGGCGCGACCTTTTCAAAATCTCTTGAGAAGCATCCCCGCATATTCAGCGACCTGTTCTGCTCACTGGTAAAAGCCGGCGAAGTCGGCGGTATTCTTGACCAGATTCTTGAGCGTCTTGCCGACTATCTTGAGAGCTCAGAGAACCTCAAATCGAAGGTTAAGGGCGCGCTTACCTACCCGGTTGTCGTATTCGCCATCGCCGGTCTGGTCGTTCTTGCACTGGTTCTCTTTGTTTTGCCTCAGTTCAAAGAAATCTTCCTGGGCATGAACGTTGAATTGCCTCTTGCCACGCAGATTCTGCTCGGCACCTCAGACTTCATGCTTGCCTGGTGGTTCATCATCATTCCAGCCATCGTAGCGGTACCTATTCTGATCTGGAACTTCTTTCAGACCAAAACCGGCGCCCGCATCTTCGACACCAACATATTGCGCATGCCGGCAATCGGCCTGATGATGCGCAAAGTTGCGGTTGCCAAATTTACCAGAACTCTTGGAACTCTTATCGCATCGGGTGTTCCGATTCTTCAGGCACTTGAAGTTACCTCGCAAACTGCAGGTAACGTCATCATCTCGGAAGCTGTTGATAAAACCCGTGTTTCGATCAGAGAAGGTGAATCTATTGCTGATCCTCTCAAGAACTCAGGGGTTTTTCCACCGATGGTTGTTCAGATGATCGCGGTTGGAGAAGAAACCGGTGAACTTGACAAGATGCTTTCCAAGATCGCAGACTTTTATGACTCCGAAGTTGACAACGCCGTTAAGGGCTTGACCTCAGTTATCGAACCGATCGTTATCGTGTTCATGGGGGTCGTAATCGGCGGTATCGTTCTCGCGGTTTTCATGCCCATGCTCAAGCTGGTTAACGCCACCTGATCAGACAGTCAGTCAAAAACCGCCGGCCAAATGCCGGCGGTTTTTTTATGCATGGCAAACCTTGATTGGCCGAAGTCATCGTAAAAAGAATCGCCCCTGAAACCATTGTTCAGGGGCGATTCTTTTTTATGAATTTTTGCGATCAAATCTTGTCAAGAGCCTGCCACAGGTCAGCCTTGATATCATCGTAATCTTCGCAGCCGACAGAAAATCTTACCAGGCCATCAGAGATACCGGCTTCTGCCCTGGCTTTCGGTCCCATGCTGGCATGAGTCATGCTGGCCGGGTGCTGAATCAGGCTTTCAATGCCACCCAGCGAAACGGCCAATGTGCTGAGACTTACTGAATCCATAACAGTCTTGCCAGCTTTCACGCCACCCTTCAGTTCGAACGAAATCATCGCGCCAGGCCCCGACATCTGTTTCTTTGCCAGTTCATATTGCGGGTGCGATTTCAAGCCCGGATATTTGACCCATTCAATTTTTGGGTGCTTTTCAAGTTCTTCTGCAAGACGCATGGCACTTGCCTGAGCTGCTTTAACTCGCAATGCAAGTGTCTTGACACCGCGCAGAACCAGCCAGGCCTGATGCGGATCAATAGTTCCGCCCATCTGACAGATTACCTTGTGCATTTTGTTTCTGAGTTCAAGGGTGCTGGCTACCAGCATGCCGGCAACTACATCGCTGTGGCCGTTTATAAACTTGGTCATGCTGTGCAGCACGATATCTGCGCCGAGCTTTATCGGTTTCTGCAAAAGCGGACTGCAGAAGGTATTGTCAACAACCAGCAACGCGCCGGCTTCTTTGGCAATTTTTGCTACTGCCGCAATGTCAGTAATGCTCAGAGTTGGGTTGGCCGGTGTTTCAATATAAATGAGTTCGGTATTTCCCTTTATGGCAGCTTTGATGTTTTTGACGTCAGATGTATCAACAAAAGTTGATTCGACGCCAAATCTGGTCAGTTCATTCTCAAGCAGAGTTCTGGTCGGGCCATAAACAGAACCGGTTGAAACGATATGCTTGCCGGCACCAAGAAAGGTCATAAAAACCGTAGAAATAGCAGACATACCGGTGGCTGTTGCCAACCCGGCTGCGCCCCCTTCAAGTTCTGCAATACAACATTCAAGAGCAGCATTAGTAGGGTTCGCGATTCTTGTGTATTTGTAACCGCTATCTTTACCAGAAAACCTTGCTGCCCCCTGATCGGCGTCTTCAAAAGCAAAAGTGGACGATTGAAAAATCGGCACACTGACGCCACCAAAAAGTTTGTCGGGGGCCTGACCGGCATGGATACAGGCGGTATCGAATTTAACAGCTGCGTGTTT
>MFYY01000210.1:3719-12642 GCA_001787855.1 Candidatus Riflebacteria bacterium GWC2_50_8
TCCTTGTTAAACTGATTTTTCGTCATAATAGGCTTATGCCAGTAATTTGTCCAGAAAGATTTTGTCTTGACGCCAAAAGCCGCCACTATTTCCAGTGACGGCTTTCGATCGGGGCGACTGGACTCGAACCAGCGACCACTTGAACCCCATTCAAGTACGCTACCAACTGCGCTACGCCCCGTAGGTCAGGCTGACTTAACAGCATTCATAACCCGTCTGCGTATTGTAGCAGATTCAAGCAAAATTAGCAATAAATTTCACCGCATCTCACACAAAGTGCGATTTTTCCAGCATTCTACACTTTTGAGAGAAGTTCAGGCTTATCACAGTCGCTATAAGTGCGCTACAAAAAGATCTGGGAGAAACGGAACCGTCTCAGCCATTCATAAGATTGGCGCGGCCAAGAGTGTCTCTGATTTTGAAACATCTCTTCAAAAAGTCTTCTCTGCCTTTAACATTGAGATACAAAGTATCCTGCAGAAACTGCTGTTCAAGAAGGCCGACGGTTTCCATCATTTCGATCATTGAGGTAACCTCTGCTGCGTCGACAAGAAATGCCTGACTGACAGTCTTGATTAAACTGTCGTATCTTATCATTGACAATGAAGAATTGTATTTAACGCCTGCAATTGCGTATTGCAACAACAGATCGATAATGTGAGCAATCCCCATAAAGAGATCTGGTGTTTTCGAAAGCCTTTCAGTAGTGGTACGCAGCCTGTGAACAAGAGCGGTCAACGCCGTACCGATCAGCTTGGGAGATTTTTCAAGAAACTCATCAAAGTCCTGTTTTGTGATTACCGCAACCTTTGAATCAGAACGCGCCACAGCAGAAGCCGTACGCTTCTGATCCTTTAAAATAAGTGCCATTTCACCAAAAACCGATACTGGCTTGAAAACCGTAACGACCCTTTTTTTATCACCGGTCCCGACGGTTATTTCAACACTGCCCTCAGTCAGGATGAATGCCACATTTCCAGGCTCACCCTCACTAAATATAACTGAGCCGCTTGTATAGTCCCGCATCCAAGATTTCATCTAGCCAACCTCACAAAAAAATATGCATCCGTAGTTCGGAAGCATGGTAAAACTGTTCAAGCCAATGCCGGCTTTTCAGTCCCGCCTGGCGCTCAGCCGGCAAAAACAGCTATCATTCAAGACATGCCCATACTCAGATCGCCCGGCTCTCTCTTAATTCAGCTATCTGTTCATTTGAATACCCCAGCATGTTAAGAATCTCTTCATTGTGCTGACCCAGGACCGGGGCTGGCAATTTGACCTCGGCCGGGGTATCTGAAAGCTTCAAAGGCGAACCCGGAACTTTAATCATGCCGGCAACAGGATGTACAAGTTCAACAACCATTTTGCGTGCCAGCACCTGCGGATCGGCAAGAACCTGGCTTATTGAATTGATCGGACCAGCAGGAACGTGACCGGCCTCAAGCTTTTCCAGCCAGAACTCAGAGGAAAACAGGCTCATGGCATCATTGAGTACTGGCAGAAGTTCGGGCATGTTTTCGCAGCGACTGTGGTTGGTTGCATAGCGTGAATCATCAGCAAGATCTGGCCGCTCAATGATTTCGCAAAGCTTGTTCCAGAGAGTGTCATTGCCACAGGCGATGTTTATATAGCCATCTGCCGTCTTGATCGAAGCAAACGGCGCAATAGAAGGGTGTCGATTGCCGATAGGAACAGGGTCAACACCAGAAACCGTATAGCGCGCGACGGCATTTTCAAGAATCGAAACCATGCAGTCGAGCATGGCAATATCAACCATCTGGCCGCGACCGCTGGCATTACGTGCGTGCAGCGCGCTAAGAATACCGATTGTCGAAAAAACTCCGGCAAAAATGTCGGCAATAGAGCTGCCCACCTTGGTCGGCTGACCGGCATCAGGACCGGTTATGCTCATCAGGCCGCCCATTCCCTGAATAATCAGATCATAGGCTGGTCGGCTGCTGTAGGGGCCGGTCTGGCCAAAACCAGATGAGGCGCAATAGATAAGACGCGGATTGATCTTGCTGAGAGCTTCATAATCAAGCCCTAGCTTTTTCATAACGCCTGGCTTGAAATTTTCGACAAGCACATCAGCCTGAGCAACCAGTTTCACAAGGATCTCACGGCCTTTTTCGGACTTAAGATCAAGAGTAAGGCTTTTTTTGCCGCGATTGATGCTCATAAAATATGCGCTTTCGCCGTGCTGATGAGGGCCAAACGCGCGCGAGTCGTCTCCGCTCCCAGGCTTCTCGACTTTAATGACTTCGGCGCCAAGATCGGCCAGAGTCATCGTGCAGAAGGGTCCTGCCAGAACCCGGGTCATGTCTACGACTTTAATTCCTGCTAAAGGACCAGCCATTATCTTATCTCCAGCGAGTATATGGAATTCGGCGTGCGGGCTCGAATGCTGAGCGACCAATGCCAAGAATTCCTTCATATGAGGTTACATTGCGGTCTTCAATATGGTCAAATATCTGCGGTGTTGAGGTGTTTGGCATCACGGTTCTGATTGGGTCGGGGTCAAGGCTTGCCCAGACATATTCATCACATGAGCGCGCCTGTGAAAGTTTTACTCCAGAAGGATGAACAATCATCGATGAGCCAAAGAACCAGGCGCCACTGGCGTCAGGACCAACGCTGTTAGTAGCAACCCAGTAAACATGATTATCATAGGCGCGCGCGCGATTGGTGAGTTCCCAGTGATCATAGGTTCTCATAAAAGCCGACGGTCTGCAGATGACTTCGGCGCCCTTGAGAGTAGTAACTCTGGCAAGTTCAGGGAAATCACCGTCATAGCAGATCACGATACCAATTTTGCCGATTGGAGTATCGATACAGCATGAGTCGCTGCCGGGGGTAGTCCAGCCACCGCCTTCAATGCGTTCAGTCGGGAAAGGGTGTGTTTTGCGGTACACGCCGAGAAGCCCTTCAGGGCCGACCAGAGCGGCACTGTTGTATACAATGTTTTTTTGCGGGCCACGTTCGTAGGTAGGGAAGCAGATGTAGCAGTTAAATTCTTTTGCCCAGGCCACAGCCCGATCAGTAAGCCGGCCAGGAATCGTATCAACGACTTCCCACAGGTCTTCGGCCCCACCCTTTGGAGTAAATCCAGTGGTAAAGCTTTCAGGCAGTACAATCAGATTGGCACTGGAGGCTTTGTGGCACTCAGAAATGAGCTCATAGGCTCTGTCCATGTTGCGTTCGACGGCCATTGGTTCAACTGAAAACTGTACCGCTGCTGCTACCATTTTTTGCATACTTCATAAACTCCTTTGAATTATGCGATTTACATCCCGACATTAGTTGGTAATTGTAACACATTTTCACCGACTTTGCTCACCCGCATCAGATGCCAAAAGAATGCCAGCGCCTGCTTCAGCTGATTACGTGTTGCCCTAAAAAACGAGGTTGATGTTTAATCAGTTTCCGGGTTATATAGGCAGCATAGATAAATGACAGGAGATCATCAGCAATGAACTTTTTTTCCGCAAAAATAGATCAGGAAATTGAAAAAGGCAAAACTTTGCCCCAGTGCAAGGAGTGGCAGAATCTGGCAGCACATTTTGAAACGATCAAGAATCTGCACATGCGTGACATGTTTGCGATGGATAACCAGCGCTTTGCCAAGTTCAGCCTGAAGTTCGGCGACCTGCTGTTCGACTATTCCAAGCATCGCATAAACGAAGAGACGATGAGCCTTCTGATCATGCTGGCACAGGCTTCCGGAGTCAAAGAAGCTGCGCAGGGCATGTTCTCAGGAGAGAAAATTAACTGGACCGAAGGTCGCGCCGTTTTACACCCCGCCCTGCGCAACCGGTCAAACAAGCCGGTAATAGTTGACGGCAAAGACGTCATGCCAGAGATTAATGATGTGCTTGGCAGAGTAAAACAGTTCTGCGCAAGGGTAAGGTCTGGCGACTGGAAAGGCTTTACCGGCAAAAAAATCAGATATGTTGTAAACATCGGCATTGGCGGCTCCGATCTTGGTCCGGTCATGATAACCGAGGCTCTCAAACACTATGCAGATGGCCCGCAGGCGAGATTCGTATCGAACGTCGACGGCACCGATTTTGTTGAGAAAACCCGCGACCTGCCGCCGGAAGAAACCATGTTCATTGTTGCCTCCAAAACGTTTACGACCCAGGAGACAATGACCAACGCTCATACAGCGCGCGAGTGGTTGCTCAAAAAGCTTGGCGACGAGAAAGCCGTGGCATCACATTTCGTAGCGCTTTCCACCAATAAAAAAGCGGTAGCGGCATTTGGCATTGACACCGAAAACATGTTTGAATTCTGGGATTGGGTCGGCGGCCGCTACTCTTCATGGTCGGCAATCGGCCTGCCTATCGCTCTGTCAATCGGCTTCGCACGGTTCGAAGAATTGCTCGAAGGCGCACACGCGCTCGACCAGCACTTCCTCACCACTCCTTATGACAAAAATATCCCGGTCATCATGGCGCTGCTCGGCATCTGGTATAACAACTTCTTTGGCGCGGAAAGCATGGCCATACTTCCCTACGATCAGTATCTGCATCGCTTTGCCGCCTACTTTCAACAGGGAGACATGGAAAGCAACGGCAAATATGTCGATCGCGAAGGCAACCCGGTCGATTACCAGACCGGCCCAATTATCTGGGGAGAGCCCGGCACCAATGGGCAACATGCTTTTTATCAGCTGATTCACCAGGGAAAAAAGCTTATTCCTGCTGATTTTATAGGCTTTATCGAAAGCCACAACCCGATTGGCGATCATCACCGCAAGCTGATGGCTAATTTCTTTGCCCAGACCGAA
Organism: Candidatus Riflebacteria bacterium GWC2_50_8; assembly: GCA_001787855.1. Taxonomy (GTDB): domain Bacteria; phylum Muiribacteriota; class Ozemobacteria; order Ozemobacterales; family Ozemobacteraceae; genus Rifleibacterium. The sequence continues at coordinate 8,509 of MFYY01000210.1, forward strand.
GCACTGATGAAAGGTAAAACACTGCACGAGGTCAAAGAAGACCTGCAACAGAGTAACGCTTCACCAGAGCAGCAGAGCATGCTGCTGCCGCATAAAGTATTTACTGGCAATCGCCCGACTTCGTCATTGCTGGTCAAAAAGCTGACTCCTCACAATCTCGGCATGCTCATTGCACTCTACGAAATGAAAATTTTCGTGCAGGGCGTGATCTGGCGAGTAAATAGTTTCGACCAATGGGGAGTTGAGCTTGGCAAGGTTCTGGCACAGAAAATTTTGAGCGAAGAAGAGGCTCTGCTGGCTGGCAAAGACGTCGATTTAAGTGCTCATGACTCTTCAACGGCGGGACTGCTGCGCCACTTTGCCTCGTTAACCCGAAAATCTGCAAGTTGACAATTCTTCGCACAGCATTGCGTTTTTAGTCAGAAATAGATATTGTTATAGTAGAATATGAATTTGGCCAGTATATTTAACTGGCATGACAGAAAGGGGGCGTATTATGGCAGCAGATAGAATTTCTGGTTATCAGCCACGACCAGCTGAGTATTCACGCGAACCCGAACCCCGGGAAACTCAGAGAGCACGCGAAGAACCGGCCAGACCATCTTCCGACCAGGCAAGAGCTGAAAGTATTGCCAGAAAGCCAAAACCTGCGGTTAAGACTCTTGGCAGTCGCGTCGACGTTTACGCCTGAAACCTGCGTTAATTAAATAAAGCCCCTGCTACAAGCGGGGGCTTTTGCTTTTCCTCGGCTTTAGTTTTGGCGAAATAATGTTGCATGCGGGTTAAGAATCTGTTAGATTTTCAGGGAATCTTAACAGACAGTAACAGGTGAATAATGTATCTGGGGCGAGTTCTTGGCAGGGCCGTCTGTACCATGAAAGACCCGCAGTTGACGGGGCTTAAACTGCTGCTCGTCACAAGAATCGATGCCGGCGGGAAAGCAAAGGGTGCGCCTTTTATCGCTTGCGATTCTATCGGTGCCGGCAATGGTGAAACCGTTTTTCTATGTGGCGGCGGCGAGGCCGCTTTTCCTTTTGTCCAGCGCCGTCCACCATCCGATGCTTCAATCATAGGCATTATTGACGATCTGGAAGGCAGCTGATGGTAATAGGGAAAGTCGTTAAAAAGATTGTAGCAACCATAAAAAACGAGGCGTTTGCCGGCAGATCGCTGCTTCTCGTACAACCACTTACCATGAAAATGCAGGCAAAAGGCTCGGAAGTTCTCTGCATTGACTTTGTTGGCGCCGATATTGGCGAAGTTGTGATGATAATGAAAGAAGGCAGTTCGGTTAATGACATGATGGGGCTTGATGAGGCCCCGGCCGATGCCGCCATAATAGGAATCGTCGACCATATAACCCTCGACGACAACAGAATATTCGAAAAATCAACGTTTGAAATTGCTTAAACAGGGGGCTGTAGATGGAATCGATTGTTGAACAAATCGCAAGAGAAGTAATGTTGAAACTAAAATCAGATTCGGCCAATCGGGGATCGGCCTACACCCCACCTCCGCAGCGCGGACTGGAGTCTGTCAAACCGGTCAAAGCTGGTCAAACAGCTGTTCTGCTGGCCGCCAACTTTAAAGTTGTCGACCAGGTTCTCAGCCAGCTCAGCGCTATCGCTCCCAACGGCAGCAAGCTTATTGTTTCTTCCTATCTTTATGATAATTTTGGGAAAGACGGTATTGGCAAAGGCTACAATCTGATCCATTCCGGTGTTGTGCCCAGCCATAAGGCTCTCGACGGAATATCTCAGCTGTTGATCCCATCGCTGTCGATAAACAGCCTGTCAAAGGCCGCGAACCTTATTGCTGACACCTATATCACCAGAGTACTCTGCCACGCAATTGGCGACGGTGTTAAGATCACAGTATGCGACGAATCCATTCTTGATGCCACCAGATATTACCCGGCAGGAGTCGCGCGCAAAATTGACAAACTGCGCCGTGAACTCGAAGATATGGGAGTCGTTTTCCAGCGCTGCGGCAACGTTAAAGTAACACCCGACCACAAATGCTCCGGTTGCGCTGCCGGCGACTGTGCAAGTTGTACGACCTGCACGCCATCACTTCTCAAACAGTCTGAAGCGGCAGCCCCCCGCAAATTTGCTGATCCAGCACCGATCAAACCGATGACCGCCAGAACAGAAGATGCCTGCACCCTTGACTGCAGCAAATCATACGGCAGTTGCGTTTCTTTTTGCGCTGACAAAGTAAAGGGCGTAATTAAAGCTGGCGCTGACAGAATCGAAAAGGGGCTCGAAGCTCCGATGCCGTCACGCGACCTTGCCAGATACATTGATCACACTTTGCTTAAGCCTAACACGACGCGCGAAGAAATAATAAAACTTTGCGAAGAAGCCCGTGAATACTCTTTTGCATCGGTCTGTGTCAACCCGTCTTATGTTGCCCTGTCTGCCAAATTGCTTGAAGGCTGCCCGGTAAAAGTCTGCACGGTAATCGGATTTCCCCTCGGTGCAACTTCATCTTTCGTTAAAGCTACTGAAACCCGTGATGCCGTTGCCAACGGCGCTACCGAAATCGATATGGTAATCAACGTGGGAGCACTCAAGTCTAAGGATTACGAACTGGTTAAACAGGATATCTCCAGAGTTGTTGAGGCGGCCTGCGGCAATACCGTAAAGGTTATTCTTGAGACTTCACTGTTGACCGACGAAGAAAAGGTGAAGGCATGCGAGCTTTCGAAACTTGCCGGCGCCGACTTTGTTAAAACCTCGACCGGCTTCAGCACTGGCGGTGCAACACTCGAAGACATCTGCCTGATGCGCCAGACCGTTGGACCGAACATGGGTGTTAAAGCCAGCGGTGGCATTCGCGATACCGAAACTGCGATCAACATGATTCAGCTCGGTGCTACCCGCATTGGCGCAAGCGCCTCGGTTGGCATCGTTAAAGGCGAAAAAGCCGGCGGAAAAGGTTACTGATCAATTTTCAAAAAAATCGGGGCTGTTTCAATATTCTTTGAAACAGCCCCGATTCCGTTTTAGACACATCCGGTCAGTGTAAACATCCAGAACATAGTTACCATAATGTAGATCATGACGCGTTTAACCACGAACGGCCTCCTTTACCAGCACCACCATTACGATGGCTGCCAACGACCAGAAAATTAGCATACCTTACCTCGGCAGTTCTGAAAAAATACCTTGCTACAGTATTATCGACAGGTATTCAGCCGCGCGTTAAAAAATTGCAGAACGAAATCAGGCGAGGTTTAAAACAACCAGACGAATCAATTGTGATGACGGTGAATTCTTGAACTCATCTGTGAAAGAGGATTAGTCCTCGGTGTTGGTGGGTGCCTCTTCAGAGACGGGCGAACTATTTACGCCGCCTGCTGGTTGAGAGTCAATTTCAACGCTGGCTGATGCATTATCAACTTCTTTGCTGTCGTTGGCATCGCTGACGGCCTCGCCGTCTTCATCATTGTCGTTATCATCAGTATCTTCTTCTTCTTCATCTTCATCTTCAGAAGAAGCAACGAGTTCTGGTCGCCGGCGGGCAGCAGAAAAGCCGGTCGGGGGGTCATCCCAGAACCCGCTCAAACGCTTTTTAAGTTTTGCGGGGCCAAAAAGCGGGAAATGCAGCTCGTTGCCAGGCTTGAGGTCATAAATGCGACGTTGCAGGTCTTTGACAAAAACATCACCCTTGTTGCGCAAAGCGATAAAAGTACCATCATCCGGGGTTATTTCCAGAAGCAACTGGCCGTGCTTATAATGAAGCTCAAAAGATCTGGTAGTAAAAATAAGCGCTTCATTACCTTCGCCGTCGAACAAAAATCGGCCTGACAGTGGAACAAATCCGCGGCGCATAGCTTTGAACGTCGCGCCCGGCAATAATGTTACCGTGTAACTGCCGACCATAAGGCGCGATTCGCTGGCGACAGGATTTTGCACGTCGGGACGAACTGTTACCAATGTGCCTTCAGGAAAGGAATCGGCACCATTCTGGAAAACGAAACTATGGAAGCCGGGCAGACGGAAATAACACGGGCCAGAAAACGATGCTGCAACATTGTTTTCTGCTGACCATGCCGGTATAGTTGCCAGAAGAACAGCTATCAGCAGAACAGCACGAACGAAAATAGTATGTAACGAGAATGTTGCAAAA
>MFYY01000211.1:0-15515 GCA_001787855.1 Candidatus Riflebacteria bacterium GWC2_50_8
ATTATCTATATCGTCATAATTTTTCCGAAGCCTTAGCACTTTATAAAAAATAATCCATACACCGTTATTGAACTTTAGATATTCAGAGGGTATCCTGTTCACTCAGATGATTGCCTGTGATTCGGCAATAAACGATTTGTCAAGGAGCCTGCTGTGAAATATCTCTGTTGTCTTTTGCTGGTGTTGTCGTTTTGCACCGCGTCGGCCGCCGAACCGGTGGTCTGGCCGCTGAAAATAGATATTTCACAGAGTTCGAGTTTCGCTGAATTTCGTGGCATGCGGCTGCACGCCGGTATTGATCTGCGCACGCAACGCAAGACCGGCCTGCCGGTTGTGGCTATTGCCGATGGCTTTGTATCAAGGGTCGGGGTGCAGTTTCGTGGCTATGGTTATGCACTCTACATAGATCATCCAGGCATTAATGCCAGGGTTGTCTATGGACATCTTCAGGACTTTCAGGGACCACTCAAGGATTATGTCGACGCCAAGCTCAAAAAAATGGGCAGTCGGCATGGCATAAACGATTTCTTTGGCGCCGACCGCTTTCCGGTTAAAAAGGGGCAGGTGATCGCGCTTTCTGGCGAAAGCGGCAGTGGCCCACCGCATGTGCATTTTGAAATGCGAAATTTCTCGGATGAACCCATGGCACCAGCACTCTTTGGTTATCGCCCCGTAGACCGTATCATTCCGTCATTTCATCACTTTTATATTGAGCCGATGTCACACGCCTGCGTTATTGATGGCAGCTTTTTGCCGAAGCGCTATTCACTCGAAAAGAAGTCAGCCACAGCATATAAGCTTGCTCCTCTTCCTGGAGTCTCTGGCAAAATAGGTCTGCAGGCTGGAATTTCTGATACCAACGGTGACGGCAACCGCTATGGTGTCGAGAATGTCAGTCTCGAATTAAATGGAAAACAGCTTCTTGAAAGGGTTTTTCAGCGTTACAGCTACGAGCAGAGCCGTCAGTCCACCTGGGTTTACGATTATTTCAAATCTAACCAGAAGGGAACAGGCTACGTTTATACGCTGTTCAAATGGCCGTTCGACACTCTGTATTTTGCATCAGGCTACCCGGCCTGGAGCGGGCTGCTCGAGCCCGGAGTCTCGGACCCGGCTTGTGCAGAATTTGTCGTTAACGCCGAAGATTATGGCGGTAACCGCATCTCTGCTGCCGGCGCCATTGTTTACCAGTCTGTCGACTTCAGCGCCATAATCGGCGACGAAGACCTGGTCGGGCTTGAATTTAGCCATTTTGAACAGACAGAACACACGCTGGTAGCTATTGGTAGCATGGCGAAATCGAAGAAACCGGCCGCTGCCCTTGCTGGTCTTGTGATTTGTCGGGACAGCAGTGGCGCAACTGCTTCACTTAAAGCGCTTTTATCTGGTAGTCGCATCGAGATTGCCTTCCCTAAAGAGAAACGCTGGCAAGGTGGTGCCTGGATCGGTGAAACCAGGATTCTTGCCGAATCGCTGCTTATTGATTCAGCAGGCGCGACCATGGCAATGCAACCAGGCGCAAAAGCGGTTTTTTCCAGCAATTCTCTGCATTTCCCGATGTTCTGCAGTTTGACAAAGAGCGATCAGAAAGTTGCGTCGGGCGGCAATGCAAAGCGCGGCTATCTCAGGCCGTTGAGTGCAATCTGGACTCTGTCGCCCACTGACAAAATTTTTGACGCTGAGGTAAAAGTCACCATCAATCCGGAAAAGTATTCTGGTAATATGCAGAAACTCGGTGTTTACAACGTTTCTGATAGTGGCAGCTATTCGCACAACGGCGAAAAGGTTGAGCAGGGATCGTTGTCATTTACGACCCGTGCCGGCGGCAGTTATGCCATTCTCGAAGACCTTGTCGCACCTACGCTCAGCTATTCTAGAAAGAGCAGCGATTACCATCTTGGCCCGGTATATGTGTTCAAAGTGTCCGATCTCGGCGAAGGAGTCGATTATCTGAGTGCCAGCGCTACGGTTGCCGGCAAAAAGGCCGAAGTCTATTCAGATCCTGATAAATCAGAAATCTATGTCGTGAGGCCCAAAGGCAGCAGCCATAAAGTAACTCTGCAGGTGCGTGATAACGCCGGAAACACTGATTCGATAAGCAGAACGATCAAGTAGACCCGCGCAGATAAATCACCAGCAGCAAAATATTGACCTCGCGGCAGGTTCGTGTTAGCTATTAAAGTTAAAGACATTAATTAAGCCACAGATAGCTTTAGGATGAGGAGTCCCTCAATAATGAAACGGATTAGTTTGTTGCTGCTGGTCGCGTTTTTGTTTTCTTTCAGCCCTGCTTTTGCCGTGAACGACAATGCGATCGTCAGGTTTGGCGACCTGCACGGCGAGGTAAATGTAAGGCCGAACACTGAAGACGATGATGCCTATATTTTTGCCGAACTCGACACTCCTCTCAAGCATGATGACCGCATAAAAACCCTGCCAAAATCAGGCGCCATATTGAGTTTTTCCGACATGTCGACGTTTGTCATGAAAGAAGACAGCATCATAGTTCTCGACATTGCCAACGAAAAGAATACCAAGATCGGCCTGGTAGCAGGTAACATCTGGGTAAATCTTAAAAAGATGGTTGCTGACGGCTCGATGGAAATCGAAATGAGCCAGGCTGTTGCTGGTCTCAAAGGCACTAACATTACCTGCTCAACCAGCCGTGGTGAAGACAGAATTCAGGTTTTGCGCGGCATTGCTTCGGTATTGATCAAGGAAACGCAGGAACGAGTACAGGTTAAAGAAGGCGAAGAGCTTATCGTTAAGTCGGGTGGCAAGACCGAAAAAGTAGAGATCGATGTTGCAGCCGAACAGAAGAAATGGGAAGAAGCAACCTCGCGGCTTGGTGAATCGATCCAGATGAATGAGGTTCCAGATGTTTTACGAGGCATACTTGATGCTGAGAGTTCTGAATTTGCAAGAGTCAATGGCAATTTCAGCCGGCTCATTGCAATGGCCAGCGTTGATGAGGTCTCTGCCGCTGAAATTCTCAAAGATTCCGAGCGATTTATCGGTGTGCTTCTGGAAGACGCACTTATTCTCGCAAGTCTGCGACGAAAGGTGGACCAGGCTCTGGCGACTCCTGAAATTGCTCCTGCCGACAGAGTAATGCTGGCAGCCCACTTAAAGAATATTGCCGCAGCAATAGCCCGCCAGCAGAGTTATCAGGCCGAAATCGCTAAAATTATGCGCTATGAGTTCAAGATGTCGGCAGTGGCCGAAGATATCAGCGGCGAACTTGAAATGCTCCGCACCGAACTCGCTCAGGCAACCGCTGATGTTGATGCTGTAAAGGCCGTTCTTTCTGCGAATCCGGCCGGCCAGACTCAGGACTGGTTTCAAGAGTCCAGCCAGGTTTGTGCCGCGGCTCTCAGCGCCCTTGATGAATTGCTGCAAAAAGTGAGCGAGTTGTTAAACGAGAATCCGACTTCTTTTGAACTTCAGGCGATGGTAAAAAACATTAACGATCAGCGCAACTCCATTTCAATCATGATCAGATCTCTTACTGTGGTAGAAATCGATTCGGCAACGATCACCGAACTGTCGCAAATCGACGACGTCATTTCCGACCAGATGGTCATTCTTCAAAACGAAATCTCTGCGTTCAACAATTTGGGTGGTTCTACCGTGCCCGAGAAAGAAAAAAGGTTCGTGTCTTCGGTCAAGGTTTTGAGCAATTTTGCCAAGGTGAGAAGACAGTATCTCAGCGCGCAGCGCCTGTATGAATCAACCATGAAAGCTTCTGCCGGTGCAACTTATCGCACTTCTGAAATGGAAGAGGTTGAACAGACATGGCAAAATATCAGTGACAGGTTTCAACAGCTCGGTGGCATTTCTGATGAGTTGCAGTCAAATGTCGCGGACCTCGAAAGTCAGCTGAGCACATATCTGAAGTAAAGCTTCAGTCGATATAATCAAAGCTCCTGCTCCGCCAGCATGGTTGGGGCAGGTTTTTTTCGCTTTCCATTGTGAATAGTGTTGATCATGTTGACGAAACGCGCGTTGCCAAGATTTTACTTGACCATGCAGATTGCGGCATGGTAACAACAAATGTTTAAGCCACACCCCATAGACAAATAAGAATGCTTTTCATGAGGAGTTTCATTGATATGAAGCGGATTGGTTTGCTCCTGCTGCTGGCTGCGTTTGTTTTCTCTCTTTCCCCCGGATTTGCTCAGAATGACAATGCTATTGTCAGATTTGGCGACCTGCACGGTGAAGTAAATGTGCGTCAGAACTCAGAAGACGACGATGCCTACATTTTTGCCGAACTAAAAACCCCTCTGAAACACGATGACCGCATACGCACCCTGCCAAAATCAGGTGCGATTCTCAGTTTTTCTGACATGACCACCTTCGTTATGAAGGAAGACACTGTCATTGTCCTCGACATCGCCAATGAGCGCGAAAGCAAGGTCGGCCTGGTTGCCGGCAAAGTATGGGTCAACCTCAAGAAGATGGTCGCCGACGGCTCAATGGAAGTCGAAATGGCGCAGGCCGTAGCCGGCATCAAAGGCACAAACATTACCTGTTCCAGCGATTTGCAGGCCCAGGAAGATCGCGTAGCCGTCATGCGCGGTCATGCCAACGTGCGGGTAAAGGAAACCGGCGAAGAATTTACCGTTGAAGAAGGCGAAGAGCTGGTTATAAAAAAAGATGCGAAGCCTGAAAAGCTGGAGATCGACGTTCAGGCCGAACAGAGTAAATGGGAAGAAGATCTTTCACGTCTTGGCGAATCTCTCGATATCAACGATCTTCCCGAGATATTCAGAAACATCAACGAATCTTCTGCCGCAGAATTCAGCAAGCTGAACGAAATTTTTCAGAACCTGATGGCTCAGGAAAAAGTTGAACTTGCTGATGCAGTGTCGCTTCGAACTTCTGCCGAACGTTTTGTCGGGGTTATAATGGAGAACCTTCTGGTCCTCAACAACTCCAAGCGCCGTATTGACGTAGCTATGGAAACAGAAGGTCTCAGCGATGAGCAGCGGGCACAGTTGAACTCTCTGGTTCGAGAAATGGCCGCTTCTATAGCCGCACAGAACAGCTTTCAGGCTGAAGCGGCCCGCATGATGCGATACCAGTTCAGGACTTCAGCGGTCAGCGAAGAATTTCAGTCCGAGCTCGAAATGATCAGAACAGAGCTTGCTCAGATTGTCAGTGATCTTGATTCAATTCGCGCTATTCTGTCCAGCAATTCAGCTGAGCAGACTCAGGACTGGTTCATCGAATCAGCTGATGTTTGCAATCAGGCGCAAATCGACTTATCTGATCTGTCACAGCGGGTAACAATAATACTTCTGGAAGAACCGGATAACCTTGAGGCGCAGGCCCTTCTGAAGTCAATCGCTGATCAACAGACCTCTGTGGCAACGATGCTCAAATCTCTGATAGTAGTAGAAGTCGATACTTCTACCATCACTGAGATGCAGCAGATCGAATACGAGATATCTGAAGCGATCGTAACTCTCGAACAGGGCATTCGTGATTATAACAGCATATCGTCTGTTTCTCCAGTCTCAGCCGCTATCTCAAGGCAGACGGTTGAGGCTCAGGAAGCTCGCCTGAAAGCCTCTATTGCGATTATGAGTAATTTTGCCAATGCCAGAAAGCTTTACACCAAAGCACAGCGCAAATATGATTCGACAATGCGCTCCACTGCCGGATCTGCCGCCAGAACCAGTGAACAGGAAGAAATGGATTCACTGTGGATGAACATCAGCGATCGTTTTCAGCAGCTTGGCGTGGTCGCCGAAGAACTGCAACAGCATATTCAGGAACTTGAAGACGACCTGAATCACATGCTCAACCGATAAGGCTCCCAGGAGGAATTAAATATGAACAAGTATACTGTTGCAATCCTGATTCTCGCGATCACAGTCCTGGGCAGTCCGTTATTTGCACTTGCCCCGGCCAGTGAACGTGCTCTTGACGCGTTCCGCCGCTATGAGCCTGATTTTTCAAACTCGCTGCGCCGGCTTGAAGAACTTGACCGCCGCATGGATAACCTGGATATTGCTGCCGACAGCCCGCGCGGTATTGACATAAAGGATGAGGCCGAAGAAACTCTCGACCGAGTTCAGCGGCGCTATGACCTGATGGAAGACCTTTTTACCAACGTATCAGCCGATTACCCGGCCGACCGCGCTCAGCTGTTCGAAGGGTTCACCCGCATCGACGATCTTTATCGCAGTGTGCGCGACGCCTATCTGCAGAAATTCCTGTATCGCGGCCAGAAACCCGCCGACCAGCCCACGGAAAGCCCGGCAGCAGATGATTCTTCAGCTGGCGAAAGCAAACCTGCTGTCAGCGAGCCTGCAGACGCAGAACCCAAGACGGCAGCTGCCACAACCGGTGAGCAGGAAGATAAGCGCGTCGATATCAGCGGCGTTCTCAAACTTGACTTCAGAAATCGCAACGAAGTTTATCGCACGCAGACAAATGCCGTGCCTAACGTCAACACTGAAACGGCTCTGCCGAACAATCTCAGACAGGGTAGACTTGCTCTGACTTTTAAGTTCGACGAAAAGCGCCAGCTGTTTGCTGAAAACCGCTTTCTCAAACGCGAACGCAATGAGCCTGTTCACGAGAACTACTTTACCCTTTCTTATCTGCATAAGGTCGATCAGGATCATGTCTGGACCTTTAAGAACTCGCTGCAGCACGCCTGGTATCCTGAGAACGGTGTTAAGGACTACCGCAACAACCTGAACGAAGTTTTCTACAACGAACTTTGGACCAAGCGCGAAAGACTTGCCAACATTGGTTATCAGACTCGCGTTTACCCTCAATATGCGCGCTCGGATTTCCATCAGGTAAATGTCAGCGATCAGGAAACCTGGTTTAAGGGCTTTGGTACAATCTTTGCGGAACTCAAGGGCAACTGGCGAAGCTATCGTAATGTCGACGATCTCGATTACGACAACTTCAATCTTTACACTGAGTATAACCGCAGTTATTCAGGTAATAAAGCTGAACTGGCTTTATCAAATACCTACGATCGCCGCAACTACGATCAGGAAGCGGTTAATCTGTATCGTTCCAGCTACTATGACAACTATTTCCGGGCTAATTATGAATTGCCCATCCACGACAAGCTGGCATACGGTTTTGAAGGCCAGTATCAGAAACGTAATTATGGTTCTGACGAGCTGCGTGGTTATGCCGAAGCAAACCTGTTTACGGTTGCCAAGTTCAGAATCGACAAAGATACCCGTGCCCAGGCAGATTACCGGTATATTTACAACGATGAAAATACCAAGATCAGGGCTCATAAGAACCACAAAGTGCATGGCATGTGGCAGAAGAGCTACAACAAAGACTTCAAGGTTCGTATCGACGATACTTACCACATGCGCACGACCGTTATCGGCGAATCAATGGATTTCAGAGAAAACTTTTTTAACGCCAAACTCTCATGGCATCTGAAGAATAAGATCGACCTGACCTGGAACAACGAATACCTGACCCGCTTCTATGACGAATCATTTTATCGGGATTTCAGATACTTTTTGAGCGGATTGAATTTTTCGTATGCAAAGCCCGGCTCATATGACTGGAAAGTTGACCAGAGCTGGCGCAAGTTCTCGTTCCGCAATGGCAATAACGTGCTTACTGGCTGGGAGTCAGAAGCTCAGCCGATCACACAGCTGCAGTACAACTACATTGTCAGCAGTGATCTCAAATTGCGCCTCCGGGCTTCATGGGAAAAATCCTACTATCGTTCATTTGATTCACTCTCTCAGGAACTGTTGTGGGATTTCGCCAGACCAATGACCGTAACCGAATTTTTCGGCGGTCTTGAATACACCTTCTGATCTGGCTTGACAGGATAACAAGAGGTAAATAAGTGATGAATAAAATAAAAACAATATCAGTTCTTATGATTCTGATGGTTTCGTTATTGGCTCTAGGATGTGGCGGCGGCGGCGCGTCATCGGTGCCGGTCGAAAAGGATGTCGTAGGCATAACCAGAACCCTTAACGACTTTATGGCGGCTGCCCGCTCGAATGATCAGGCAAAGCTGCAGTCTCTGATGGCGGCACCGATTGAGTATTATCTGATGGTCAAGGATTTCGGGCCAGACATTACCAATCCCGATGACAATCAGTCGTATGAATTTTATGTGAATTCTGACCTGATTGATCAGCCTTCTTCAGATTTGGCGCATGTTTATGCTTATTACATGTTGCACAGCGGCGAACCATACTGGCTTTATTTCAAGATGATGCGCGAAGATGGCCGCTGGGTAATCGAAGAAATGGCAAATCAGGCGCCGGAGTCTGGCGGTTATGTAGAGCCGATTGTCCCGACGCCAGTAACATCCACTGAGTTTGTTGCTGCCAGTTATAACCCTCTTGATAACAGTATAGAAAGAATTTTTGCCACCGAAGATGGCTCTTATAATGCCTTGCCAACTCGTATGGTTACAAGTTACGGTTCGCCATACTCAGAAAATGGCATTACCTTTTATGAGGTTTATGAGACTTATGTCGAGCCAGGTGATGCGATGTATGAAGGCTTTGTTCCTTCTGTTGTGTCGCGCAGAAGCCTGGCCAGCAGTATGGTGGCAAGTGTAAAGCACAATCTGCGCAGCAGTCGTTTCAGTCTGCGTGCTCAGACTGAGCCAGAGATCTATGTGTATTACGGGCTTGATTCTGAAGGCGCGTTCTGGATGAAAATGGTCGAAAGCACCTCCTCTATGGTCTTCAATGACGGTGCGCCTGTTAAGCTCTTTGAAAAATCGCACCCCTTCGGCACAAAACGTACTATTTCGTATCCTTACACCGTCGGTGGCACAGCGTTTGCCATTACTATCACCATCGATATCGGCAGCCCAGTCGCCAATTTTGCAACACCACTGCAGACCTACACAGTTGTGCCCCTCACTTTTAGCTCTGTTGATAGCGAATTCCCAGCCGAAGGCGACAAGTGGGTAGAATACCACGCTGCCGGCATCGGTGAGGTCGGTTTTGATTATTTCGACACTCCAACATCAGCCAGCCCATCTGAAATTGAGCGCCTTCTGACCAGGTTCAACAGCGATGGCTCGATCAACCAGCGCAACGACCCGATAATTACGAACTCTTCTAATTATCTTGGCAGTTATATTGCCGGTCAGGATATAACAACAACCCAGGTTACCGCCTCTGGCGGAACGGCACCCTTGTTGTTCCGCTGGCATGATCCTGGCACCGGCCCAGAATTTCTTCTGGAGGGAATACATCTTACGTCAGCAGGCGTAATCTCAGGTTATATTGCCGGTAACCCGCCCGCTGGCACAGGATTCTCAGGCAATGTGGAAGTTGTCGACAAATATGGTCGCCGTACCTACAAACCGTTTACTGTCGACATAGAAACTAGCACGCTGGGCGTGGTAACTTTCTCGCCGGTCATGGGACCTGTAACTGTTAACACTAAGCTTTCTTCGTATCTCATGCTTGAAAATACTTCGGTATTAAAGGCTGACTATTCGTTCACTTTGCTTGATGTTTTCCCCGTCGAGGCGGAGGGTTACATTACCATTACTGAAGATGTTTCTGGGTATGCAATTATAGAGGTGGAAGGTTATCAGACCGGTGCCACCATAAACTTCAAAGTGAGAGCCATTCATAATATGAGTGATGCCATTCTCATTTCTGATCCGCAGACGGTTCCGGTTCAACCAGCCGCAAGCTTGAGAAAATAGCTTTGAAACCGCGCCCCGCAGCGGCAAAAGCCGCCTGCGGGGCGTTTTCTTTTACGCTGAAAGATTTGTCATTGCCAGCCTGCAAAGCAGGTGATGCAATCTTTCTTTCTGCTTATATCTTGAAATCTGCGTCTTGTTTTTTGTCAGTGCAGGTTGTTTGAGTCCATCCCACCTGGAAAAGATGCTTCGGTGAGAATTTCATGGATTATCTGCAGGGCTCCGGGGGTAACTTTTTTGCTGGTTGACGACTCGAAGCGGCTGACAAAGGTGTCGAGATTGCTGAGAATGTAATAAGCTTCCTGCTGGTTAAGCTTCATGCCCGTGCCTCCTGAAAAATGTACATTTTTATCGTTATCTTTAATAGATATCGACAAATTAATAGATCCGGCTTAGCTTTTTTTCACTTGCCCTGCGTAGCCTTAGCTTAGCAGGTCGCTCATGCCGTTCGTGCTCAGTTAAGCGGTAATCGTAATCGCCTTCCACAGGACGTGGTCATCTCGGCCGCCACGGGAACGGTGCGGCCAGGTGTAATCTTAATCCAACCTTTCAGACATCAATATGTGCTCGATTTCATTGTGTCTTAGCGGTTTCGTGCGGGTCTTTGTCGCAATAAACATGCTGGATATTGCTTTTTGCCTGTTGCAGTCGCTGGAGTTTATGTATAAAATGGCAGCAGCCTGTTGGTTTGACGAGGAAATATGGCAATACAAGAAGAAAAATCGGGCAAAATTGCCTGGTATCGACGAATCGGTAACCGCATCGTTCTTACCGCCATTGTGGCGGCTGTGCTGCCTCTGTTTCTGCTTGGCGGTACAGTGGCGGTCAAGGTGCGCCTTGATCTGCTGCGACAAACAGTTGCAGCGCAAAAGAACACCATGAATTCTCTACTGCATGGTTTTAACTCGCTATTTCATAATTACCGCGTTCAGATTGAATCCATGGTTGGCCTGCCCGAGATGCAATCTATGCACCACAAAAGACAGGTCAATATTGTTCAGGAATTTCTCGACCAGCAGAAGATATATTTTGGCTGCAATATTTATGACCGTGAAGGCAGAATAATTCTCACGGCCGTTCGCAATCATCACGAAATCGGGTTGCAGCCAGCTTCTGGGACTATCGAATTGACAGCGGATGCTGGGTATGTCGAAAGTTTTCGCAAGGTTGTCGCGACGCGTCAGCCCACGCTCTTTGGCAATGATGCCGCTGAATTTCACGAAAAAATGCTGTTTCTGATGGTTCCGATCTATGATTTCGTCAACCCCGAAGAAGTTGTTGGCGTTATCAGCTGCTCGATCAGCATATCTTCACCAGACATTCACGAGATCGTCTGTGGCTTTCCAATCGCCGAGAGCGATATTCTCATTCTTCTCGACCGCCATGGTAATGTTCTTTCTTCGCAGGGGCATCTTCCAGAGGGCCTGCGCGGGATCAACGTCGAGAAAATCTCGCGCAGCAAGATCGAGAGTATTCTGCTTGATCTGTCTGGAATTACCTATCTTGGCACTGTCTCAGCCTTGCCTGGCTCGGAAGGTCTGATGCTGGTTGCCAGGCCACGTCACCTGGTTCTGGAGTTTCTCAACCAGCTGCTTCTCGATCTGGCTCTGATGCTGGTGGTTGCCTTTGTTCTCGCGGTTGCTGCCGGCTTTTTTATGTCGCGCTCGCTGGCAGAAGGTATAAGCATCCTGGTTGACGCTATTCGTAACGTTGCCGGCGGTGTGGTCAGCCATCGCGTTGAGGTCAGGGGTAAAGACGAACTTGCCGAGGCTTCGCAGGCGTTTAATGACATGCTCAACACGCTCGAAAAGCATCGGATGATGGATGATATCTGGCATCGTGAGTGGGATGAAGCGCCAACCGACAAAACTGATTCGCCAGGCCCGGGAGTTCTTTGACAATGGCTCAGGATACTGCTGTGCTCGTCGATGAAAGTGCTGTCGCCAGCAAAGAGAACCTGCCGCATCTGGTTGCCGGTTTTTTCATGCTGCTCAAGGCCAGCAATAATCTTCTCTATCTTTCAGTTCTGACCACCTTTCTTGCAAACGTCGGCGCCAGCTCGATGCCATGGGTCTATCTGCTGGTAAATGTCGTTTTTATCCTGTTTCAGTTCCAGTTTATGTCGCGAATAGTAGGTTACGAGGGGCACTGGTTACTCTCTCTCGCCAACTGGCCGGCTGCGGCGCTGTCTTTCGCTGCGGCGTTCGCTTTTCCGGTCAGCTCTGCACCACTGCTGCTGGCTTTCCTGGTGCTCGCAATGCTTGTCGATCTTGTGTCTACCCAGGCGTTTACCGCGATGCTCAATCACTTCTTTTCGGTCGCCGAATCGCGGCGGTTTACGCCGGTGATCTATGCTTCCGGCAGCTTTGGTTTCATTCTCAGCGGGTTGCTGCTTAAGTTCGTTCTCGATTTCGTTGGTATCAGAGGGTTGCTGGTTGGCAACGGCATAATAATACTTTTGTCAGCGATAATTTTATGGCTGCTCAAGCCGGTAGAACAGGCCCGTCTGGCTGAGATTGACGAGGCCGACCTGCCCGGAGAATCAACAGAGAAAAGCGCGCCGATCAGCGAAACTTCAATGCAGCACCCACTGGCGCGACTGCTCAACATTTCGTCGTTTCTCATTCTGTTTAACAAGTATCTGGTCGATTTCCTGTTCGCGGCGGCATTGACCAGCTATTTCAGCTCTGGAAACGATCTTGCCGCATTTATGGGTGTGTTTGGGGCGTCTGCTGACTTTGCCGTCATCGGACTGCAGACCTTTGTTATGCATCGGGTGTTTGCCGCCTTTTCGATCGGCAAAATTCTTGCTGCCATGCCGCTGCTTCTGACGATTCTCTGCACTGCCGCTTCGTTTAACATGAAATTTGCAGTTGTCGCGTTTGTGCAGTTTCTCGTGCTGCTCAACAGCAAGAATTTCACGGTGCCGGCAACCACGATCCTGATGGGCGTAATTCCACAGAAACAGCGTGTTTATTACCGCCGCGACATGTCGATTGTCTGTTCTGTCTCATCTACACTGGTTGGCATATTTCTTTTGCTGGTGCGAAATTCAATCGGCTATGAAGTTCTTTTTCTCATTGCCGCCTTCTTGTATCTGGCTTTGTCGCTGGTGCATTATCTTATTGATCGGGCTTATCTGGCGACATTGCGGCGTGCCATAGACAATCGGCAGATTGATTTTGGCGAAGATCAGGTTTCTTCGCTGCGGTTTTTACAATATAGCGATCGCCTTCAGCAGTTACAGCAGCTTCTGAAAGATGAGAATCCCAGAATTCGCAGCCGGGCTGTTGAAGAGGCCTCTGTTTTGCCGCCGGCCACGGCTACCCAGTTGTTGCTGCCACTGCTTGAAAACGAAACTGATTCGCGCTGTCTTACCACGATTACCCGAAATCTGCTGCAGATGTCGCCGGAGGCTTCGGCGCAGCATATTCGTCGCGTTCTCAGCGACACCGAAGACCAGAGATTGCGGGCCGATATTATCGAAACTATCGGAAAAGTCAGGGCCCCTGCGGTTGGTGAAGAATTTGTACTGCCATTCCTCGATTCGCCACATCATCGTGTGCGCGCCAGCGCCATTATCAGCACGATAAGACTGGCGCGGCAGCCAGACACTCTTAAGCGCGCCATGCGCAGGCTGGCACAGATGGCATACGATGCTCATGACCTGATGCGCGCCTCAGCGGCTGCCGTTATGGGCGAACTTGGTCTGCCTCTTTTTGTGCCGGCTCTCAGCGCCCTTGCCGGTGCAAAAGAGACAATGGTTGCCAGCAATGCCGCATCGGCTCTGGCTCGAATACAAACGCCGGCGGCGGTGGTTGCTCTTGAGAACATGCTTTTTCATGATAACAGCGAAGTTGCCGGCAGGGTTGAAGAATTGCTTGCCGCTTCAACCCGTGACAGTATCAGTCGAATCAGCCGTCTGCTTCCCGGCATAACAACCGAAGAACGGCAAAAACTGACGACCCGTCTGCGTTCAGGCCGTCACCAGGACAGCCACGAACTGCTTGCCAGCATTCTCTGTATCGACAACCTTGAACAGCGCCGCAATCTTATCTCGCTGCTCGAAAAATCTGATCGCGAAATGGTTCGACTGATGCAGTCCTGCATCAAAATGAATGCCTCAGACCAGGTTGAGCTGACTATCGATCCACTGATGATATTAGCCGGGCAATGCGCCGGGCCTGGTTTGCCGGAATGGGCGCCTCTGCTTGGTCTGCTTGCCGGCGGAACGCTCGAAGAACCAGAGAAGCATGCTGATTTTATGCTGTCGGCAGGCTGGCTTGTCACTGTTTTGTGGTATGAGCGCATAGTGATCGCACAATTGCACGTCAGCGAGACAGCCATGGAACGCTGGCGGGGGCGTGTCTGGTCTCTTGTCAACATTATGGCCTGCTTTTCTGCGGAACCTGCTCCGATGAGCCGTAGCATTAACGAACTGAAAAATGGCAAAGCCTATGCCCGAGGAATGGCGGCAGAGTACATTGAGGCACGGGTCGGTCGTAATCTCGCCCAGCTGATTGTGCCCCTTGTCGACAGCGGTTTTGTCATGCCGACTGACGCTGGTGCAATCATAAAGCTGGCTGCTGAGCGTGGAGTTCCGGTCGATGATGAGCATCTGTTTGCGGCACGCCAAAGGCTTGCCAGGTTTGAAATTTGTGAGGTAAAAACTCCATGAAGATAACTGTTTTTATTATTCTTATTCTGGTTCTGCTGGTGCCCGTCGGCTGGTTTGCCGCTTCCGGGCCTGAAATGATCAGGCTTACTCCAATTATTGCCGAGGTTTCACCTCTGTATATGGGAGTTATCCCATTTATTCAGGCCGACAAACTGCGCGAGCAGACGCAACCAGTATGTGATTACCTGGCGTATCGAATAGGCAGGCCGGTAAGGCTTACGACCGTGCCTGACTACGAAAGTCTCGCGAGATTGCTCGAGCTGGGAAAAATTCATATTGCCTGGTTTTCGCACGCATCTTTCGAAAAATTGCGCGGAAAAAGGGACTGGCAGGTAGTATGTCGGCCGGTACAGTATGACAGCGTTCTCTACAGCGGGCAGATTGTTGTGCGTGAAGACAGCGGGTTCCAGACAGTGCATGATCTGCGCGGACACAGCTTTGCCTATGTTGATCGCTATTCCGGATCGGGATTTTATTTTCCGAACATTTACCTGGCTGACGAAGGCATAAAGCCGCTTGAATTTTTCAGTGAAGTATTCTTTACGCAAAGTCATCGTTCAAGCATCGTTGGCGTTCTCGAAGGCCGTTATTCTGCCGCGGCCGTTTTTTCTTCAGATCTGGTGTATGAAAGTGGCGAAGGTTTGCGGGTTATCGCGCGTACCGGGCCGATTCCGAATGATCCGCTGGTGGTTCGGGCCGATCTTGATTCGACACTGAAAACGCAGATTGAGCAGGCGATGCTGACCATGCACGAGGACGCTAAAGGCATTGAATTTCTGGGCAATCTCAAGATTCTGCGTGGCACGTCAAAATATGTCGCCGAATCAGAAGTCCAGGCTCTGCTAAGGCAAGGTGACCCTGCACGCTGAGTAGAAATCCCGAAGGGGGCTGGCAACAGATTGCGCTAAATTGCTGTTGGTTGTACTTGATTGATTGAGGGTTCATTTGAAATGTGGTAGAATGCTGCATTATGAAAAATAACGAAATTCCTTTTTTTCTTGGATATGTTGAACAGGCAATTGGCGGTGGCCAGGATCCGCTGAACCCGTCTATCTCAATCAGCAGAAATGGCTCGCTTGCCAAATGGCGTGGAAAGCTTAACTTTCTCGATCTGCGCGTCAATGATCCCGGGCTCAAAAAAAATGCTGC
>MFYY01000211.1:15563-17739 GCA_001787855.1 Candidatus Riflebacteria bacterium GWC2_50_8
CATAATTACCTTGCCCGAGTATTCACCGGTCTATTTCGACCTCCCACCAGAACCAAAACCCAAGGTCGAAGAACCTGCCCGTCCAGTGCGCCGTGGCCCGGCCAAGGCAACACGTCTTACTCATTTTAAACCGGCTTATCTCGCTCTTCCGTCGGCCATTCAAGGGCATCCTTCCTACTACAGTCTTTCTGTCGAAGAATGTCTGCCGGTAATCGAACTTGCTGCCAGACATGCGGTTAAAGACATTATCGTGCCAGTTTCTGAACCAGGAGTTTTTCTCGACCCTCAGGCCGAAGTCAGGTTCAAAAAGGCGTTCAAAGAAATCCACGCTGCAGCTGCCAGCGCTTCAATAACCCTGCATCTGCGCAACGGCGGAATCTCGTTTTCCGTGTTCCGCAAACTGTCTCGTGAATTCGGCTGCAAATTAGCTTATGATGTAGGTATATCCCATCTCGAAGGCGACGATATTCTTGATATCTATCAGAAATTTGATGATTTAATTTCCATAATCAGTTTGCATCAGGTGCTGCCTGGTCTCGACAAATTTGGCGCCCGCCGCGAAGCAATGGAAAGAGCCCTCAAAGAATATATTTCAGTTCGTAACGAATATCGCCAGAGTATTGAAGATAAAGATGAGCACTATAGCGAAAAGTGTCTGAAACGATTCAATTTCGCGCTGAAAGACTATCAGGAAGCTTGTCGCAACACCTATCTGAACCTGGGACTTTATCAGAGTGGCGACCTTAATCTGGTTCCATTACTTAAAGAAATCAGGCGCAGTATCGAAGGCGGCGCCGAAAAACATGTGCTGCTGGCCATGGTTCCAAATACACGTAATAATGATTTTGTCGTGCAGAAACTGGCTCCAGAGAACTTCTCGGGAGCTTTCTGATCTGGGAATAAGATGAAAAAATGCATTCTCACAGCTGTTCTGTGTGTGGGCTGCCTGATGTCGGCGCCGGTGTCTGCCGCTGGCAATGCTGGTAGTGAAAGTATAACCGCTCCTTATACCCTGAACAACTGCCTCGGCAGGGCCGAAGAGCTGTTTCGCGCCAACAACTACCGCGATGCGCTGATTTTTTATTACGAAGGCATGAGTATGACCTCCAGCGAAGAAGTCAAGGCGCGTCTGCATTTCCGCATCGGCGAATGTCTTGAGGCGATCAGGCGCTTTGATTATGCGACTTATCACTATAAGATGGCTGTACAGGGCAAGCTGCCGGAACTGCTGGTAAGTCGCGCGATCATGAAGCTTGAACATCTTCCTGAGCTGGCGCAGACCGAAGAGGCAACCCGCCTGTTCAAACGTGCGATGGAACTCTATCGCCGCCGAAATATCCGCGATGCCATCGACGATTATCTGGCCAGTCTCAGACTTATGCCTACTCTCATGGCGCAAGATGAATCGGGCCTGATCGAAGATGCGGTGAAATATCTGACATTTTTGTCAGAAAGCAAAGAGCGCGAGCCTGATCGTCTGCTCAAGCTGGCGACTCTGCTTGAATTGCGTGGCGATGTGGAAAAGGCGATTGAGACTCTTCAGCAGATAGTCATCATTTATCCCGAATCAGATCAGGCGCGGCAAGCCGATGAAAAGTTGGAACTTTTTACGCAGCGGCGCACTGCTTATGTTGAGCCGGTCAAGCCTGCTAACGCACTTGGCGAGGTGTATGGCGAAGAAGAGACGCTGCTGTTCAACGAAGCCTTTGACTTTCGTAATGCCGGCACAATTTCGCGGCAACTCGAAAATGCTGCCTTTACCCTGCGTGCGGTTAATGAGCGCCCAGGCATACCCCCGGACCGTTTCGAAGTTTTTTCGATTACTCTGGGGCAGGGTAGCGATCAGCGCGATTTTTTATTCACTGCCGAAGAAGGTATCGATCAGAAAAATTTGAGTTTCGTTGCCGGAGAAATTAAATACTCGGTTGCATTCACATCGATCAATCAGACGCATGGTTTTATCCAGGATCTCTATGGTGACGGCCGTCGGCCAGTTACCCTGTTTTCGAATATTGGTGTACAGCTCAAGATTGAGCGCCAGCTGGATCAACAGAGGGAGTAGAAAAATATGTTTTTTCAGATTTTTGGCTATGCGTTCGGGTTGTTCATGGCTGTACATTATTATGTTTTTCTCGTGTTTCTGCCGGCATTGATAGACAGTTTTCTCGACGATAAT
>MFYY01000212.1 GCA_001787855.1 Candidatus Riflebacteria bacterium GWC2_50_8
GGTTCCCCATGCCTTTACATAACAGGCGTGTTATGCAAACCGCCCCTCGTATCAGGGTTTTACAGGCTGTCACCTGTAAAGCTGACTATCTTAACTCAATGCCGCTGCCCCTCCCGCGAATTCAAAGACAGCAACTAAATGGAAAACTTCTTTGAAAGCGGTTTTCTTTAAGGTCACAAAATGTGATCTTAAAAAGCAGATGTTTATCAGTGGCAGAATGACAATAAATGACAACGAATCTGCCGCGGCAATTTCGCTGACATAAAATGACAAACTTCTGCCAGCGGTTATTCAGTCTTGATCTGGATCGAAGCTGATCTTTCCCTTTCGCCCGGTGTCACAAATGACTTTAGTAATGAGGCCCGGCACTTACCAGCAAAGCCAGGCCATACTGACAGCCGAATCCAATGCTGCAGTCATTAACAGATACAGTTTTGCGGCATAAGTTGTCGAGGTTGGCAGAAACGACGGATTGAGTTAAAATGCAGGCATCGGGGCATTCACCCGACCAGTTGTAAATACAACAGGAGAGCCAACGTGAGCCAGAATTTTCTGAAAACGATCGAAAAACACCTGCCCGAATCCGCGGCAAAAAGTGGCAAAGATCTTGATATTGCCAGCCTTTCAGCCGAAATTAAAAAGCTTCTGGTCGAAAAAAACGCGGTAATAATCGCACATTACTACACTGACCCGAGCATTCAAAAGCTGGCCGAAGAAACCGGCGGCTTTATTGGCGACTCGCTTGAGATGGCGAGATTTGGCGCAGAAAACCCGGCGAAGACCCTTATTGTTGCCGGGGTCAGATTTATGGGCGAAACCGCCAAGATCCTGAGCCCGGAAAAAACGGTGCTGATGCCTGATCTGAAGGCAGAATGTTCACTCGATCTTGGCTGTGAACCTGGTGAATTCAAAAAATTCATTGCAGCCAACCCGGGGCGCGTTGTGGTGGTTTACGCCAACACTTCAGCCGAAGTCAAAGCAATGGCTGACTGGGTGGTAACCTCAAGTATTGCGGTAGATCTGATCAAACATCTTACCGAACAGAAAAAAAAGATAATCTGGGCGCCAGATCGCTATCTTGGCGACTATATAACGCGGCAGAGCGGCGGCGATGTGATGATCTGGGATGCCTGCTGCATTGTTCATTCAGAATTTGTTGCAGCTAAAATCAGCGAACAGAAAAAGCGTCACCCGCAAGCGCAACTGCTTGTGCATCCAGAATCAAAAGCCGAGGTAATCGCCCTTGCCGACTTCGTTGGCTCAACCTCGCAACTGCTTAAAGCTGCGCAGCAGAGCAGCGCCAAAGAGTTCATCGTGGCAACCGAGAGCGGCATTTTTTATAAAATGCAGCAGGCCTGCCCCAACAAGAAGTTTATTGCGGCAGCGACTGAGCCATATGGCGGCGCAGTAGACTGCGAAGCGAACTGTCCCTGGATGAAAATGAACAACCTCGAAAACCTGCTGGCAGCTTTAAAAACCGGCCATAATGAGATAAAGCTTGCAGGTGAAGTCATCAAAAAGGCTCTGGTACCGCTGACACGCATGCTCGAATTTAGAAAGAAGAATTAACCATGGAATTAAGCAAAGTTATCAAAGAATCAGTAAGCAAAGCTCTCTACGAAGATCTGCAGGGGCAGCCTGATATAACTGCCATGTTGATTCCTGATGGCAGAACCGCCAGTGCGCGGGTTTTCACCCGTGAGAACATGATTCTATGCGGCCAGCAATGGGTTAACGAAGTTTTTCACCAGATCGACCCCGATGTAGAAATCAACTGGAATTACAAAGACGGTGACGGAATCGACGCGGACTGCGTAATTTACACGCTGACTGGCAAGGCGCGCAGCCTGCTTACCGGCGAAAGAACCGCACTGAATTTTCTGCAGACTCTCTCAGGGGTTGCGACTGTCACTCACGCTTATACATCAAAGATGGGCAACAGCAAAACCAGGCTGCTCGATACTCGAAAAACCATACCAGGTCTGCGCATTGCCGAGAAATACGCGGTTAAATGCGGTGGTGGTCAGAATCATCGCATGGGACTGTTCGACGCGTTTCTGATCAAGGAAAATCACATCAGCGCCTGCGGTTCGATCAGCGAGGCAATTCGGGCCGCGCGCAACATCGCGCCGGGCAAACCGGTAGAAATTGAGGTCGAAAACATTGATGGCCTGAAAGAGGCGATTGAAGCCGGCTCAGACATTGTCATGCTCGACAATTTCAACCTTGAACGCATCAAAGAAGCAGTTGCGCTTAATGCCGGGCGGGTTAAATTAGAGGTTTCTGGCGATGTAACGCTCGACAACATCGGCGAATTTGCCGCCATCAACGTAGATTTTATCTCGTCGGGGTCGCTGACCAAGCACATCAGGGCCATCAACCTGTCCATGCGCTTCGACATGAAAATAAGCTGAAAAACACATGCAACATTCATTTGACGTTCTGGTTCTCGGCAGCGGTGCGGCTGGCCTGAGTCTGGCTTTGCGCCTTCCCGAAAGCTATTCTATCGCAGTAATCTGCAAGGATGTGCTGCAGGAGAATTCGACCAATTACGCGCAGGGTGGCATAGCTGCGGTGCTTGAGAATGATGACTCTTTCGCTTCACATGTGCAGGACACGCTGATTGCCGGCGCCGGTCTGTGTGACCCCGCAGCGGTCAAATTCACGGTTGAGAATGCGCCTGAAAGCATTCAGTGGCTGATCGGCCTCGGCATCAACTTTACCAGAAGCGCCGATCAGAACTACCACCTGACGCGCGAGGGCGGGCATTCGCACCGGCGCATTATTCATTCTGCTGATTCGACCGGTCGCGATCTCGAAGAAACGCTGATCCGGGCAACGAAGAACAAAGATAATATCAAAATTTTTGAAAACCACGTCGCTATCGACCTCTACAAAAAAGATAGCCGCTGTCTTGGCGCGTACATTTACAATGAAGCAGAAGACAGAGTCGACGCGTTTTCGGCCAGCAACACCGTTATCGCAACCGGCGGCGCCAGCCGGGTTTACCTTTATTCGAGCAACCCGTCGGTAACCAGCGGCGACGGCATCGCCATGGGATTTCGCGCCGGCTGCAAGGTCGAAAACATGGAATTCAACCAGTTTCATCCAACCTGCCTGTATCACCCAATGGCTGGCGCCTCACTGATTACCGAAGCGATGCGCGGCGAAGGAGCCCATCTCAAACTGCCCGACGGCACCAGGTTCATGCCCGGCTTCGATGAACGCGCTGAACTGGCGCCACGCGACATTGTTGCCCGCGCCATTGACCATGAAATCAAGCGCCTCGGCATACGGCATGTCTGGCTCGACATTTCGCATAAGCCGGCCGATTTCATCAAAGGCCATTTCCCGACAATTTACCAGAAGTGCCTTGATCTGGGCATCGACATCACCACCGAACCGATTCCGGTAGTTCCGGCAGCGCATTATACCTGTGGCGGCATCAAGGTCGACCACAACGGGCAAACTGGCATAGACAGTCTTTATGCCATAGGCGAAGCCAGCTGCACCGGCCTGCACGGCGCCAACCGACTGGCAAGCAATTCACTGCTTGAATGCCTTGTCTACGCAGCTTCGGCCGCCAGAAATATTGTTGCCGGCGGCAAAAACGCGCAGCGGCAGATGGTTCCGTCCTGGGATGACAGCCGGGTCGAGAAAGCTCGCGAAGAAGTTCTGCTGCTGCACAACTGGGAAGAAATCAGACGCACAATGTGGAACTATGTCGGCATTGTCAGGAGCTTTGAGCGACTTAAGCGCGCCAGAAGCCGCATAGATATGCTCAAGGTCGAGATTCAGGACTACTACTCGCGGCACCGCGTCAACCGCAACTTTATCGAACTGCGACATCTCATCGTAGTTGCCGAACTTATTGTCGAAGCGGCGCTCAAACGAGACAAGAGCGTGGGTCTGCACTACAACATCGACTGCCCGGCATGAGGAGAGAGAAACTGTGGAACCAGCTGAATTTCTGCATGAATTAAAAACACGTATCGGTGGCGATATCGTTAATGAAACCAGACATGGGGTCAGCCTGCACGACGAACGCGGTTTGCCCCATCTGACACTGACCTGTCGCGACATTTCAGTCAAAATAGACTTTGTTATCAAAGAAGAGTTAATGTTTACCCTGTATGCAACGCCACCGCGTTACCTGGTGATCAGGGCCTGGAATCTTTTTGAACGCATGCTCAGCATGATACCTTTCATGGGGCCCTGCAAATTTCCAGTCGGCGATGAGCAGCGATTTTTTCTCGTAGGTATCGGCGAAGAAGATGCGAAAAACTACTTTACAGCGGCGCGCGCGGCAAAAATCAGCGCACTGTTTCCCTTTGTCGAAATTGAGCAGAAAGAGAGAGTCTATCGCTGTCTCAAAGGTGTCAACATCAGTCTGGACTACACACCTGACCAGGCGGTCAAAGATCTCAACCTGTTAATCGATTTTGTTGAATTAACCCGGGTAAAGCAATAAACCTGCTGGATTTTACGCCTGAACAGTAGTAAATTAAGGGGTTCAAAGTCAACATCATGAAAGATAAACAGCAAATGAAGCTACATGCAGTAACTCCCGAAGCTCCTAAAGTTCTGGCAATCGCCGTGCAGACCCCGAAACAGACAGATGCCGAGATTGAGCATTCTATTGGCGAGCTTGAGGAACTGCTGAAAACGCTTGGCGCAGTAATGGTCGGCTCGCTGATTCAGAAGCGCGACAAGCCGTTGCGCGCAAATTATTTTGGCACCGGCAAAGTCGGTGAAGTAAAAGAGCTGGCTGAAAAGCTTGGAGCCGAATACATCGCTGCCGATGATGAGCTGAGCGCTTTACAGCTTAGAACAATCGAAGAAGAAACTGGGCTGCCGGTGAAAGACCGCACTTCGATCATCATCGATATCTTTGCCAAGCACGCCTCAACCAAAGAAGGTAAGCTGCAGGTGGAGCTGGCGATGCACCAGTATCAGCTGCCCAGGCTGCTGCGCATGTGGACGCATCTCGAACGCCAGCGCGGCGGCATCGGCCTCAAAGGCCCTGGCGAAACCCAGCTCGAAACTGACCGCCGCATACTTAACTTAAAGATTAAAAAGCTCAACGAAGAGCTCGAAAAAGTAGGCAAAGCCCGCGAGCAACAGGGCAAACAGCGGGTCGACCGTTTTGCGCCACTGTTCTCTCTGGTTGGTTACACCAATGCCGGCAAGTCGACGCTGTTGAACAAAATGTCGGGCAGCGACGTCAAAATGTGCAACGGCCTGTTCACAACCCTTGACCCGACGGCGCGGCGCATCGAACTGCCGGGCAGCCACTGGTGCATTCTTGCTGACACTGTCGGATTTATCCGCAAGTTGCCACATGGGCTGGTAAACGCTTTCAAGGCAACCCTCGAAAGCGTCGTGCAATCAGAAGTGCTGCTGCTGGTAAGTGATGTATCAGACCCGCAGTTTCGCGAACATCTCAAAGCCGTTGAAGAAGTGCTCAAGCAGATTGGCGCGGCGCAACAAGAGCGCATTTATGTGTTTAACAAGATTGACCGCGGCCTGGCAGTGCCAGAAGATCTGCTTAAGGAAGCTTATCCCGACTGTATCCTGCTGTCAGCGCTGACCGGCGAGAATATCATCGAACTGCAGAGCCGCATCGAAACTATCATGTGCCGAAACCGCCGCACTGTCGAGCTCGAACTGCCGATTGGTTCGCCGTATATCGGCGATGCCATGAAGGTCGGCAAGATTTTCTCGCAGGAATGGGGCGACGGCGTGGTAAAAATCAAGGCTGAGCTGCCGATGACCTTTTTAAACGCCATTAAAAAGTATATCCGCGAATAATCCACCAGTTTTGCTATTTTACTGGCACTCCATCGTCGTTTCGCATAAAATGAAAATGCTGGATCAAGATCCGGGATTTTTGCGGAGGAATTTATGAAAAACCGTGTTTTTACAGGCCTTCTCGTCGCCTTCTGTCTCTTACAATTTGCCACCGGTTTTTGCGCAAGCGAAACCGAAAATCTTATCAAAGAAATGGTCTCGGCCTATTCAATGGGCGGAAAAGGCGTGCAAAGCCCTGATTTTATTGCGAAAGTCGGTGAAATAGACGAACATCTGCGCCAGACATTCGAACGCGACAACGATATCACACCTTTCAAAGAGTTGCTTCATGCGGCTAATCAGGTTAAAGCCCGCCAGTCGGCGCGAAAAATGTTTGAGGTCGTGCTTGAAAAGGCCTATAAACGACTGCAGTTTACCAAAGCGCAGCAGGATATAGCGGTTGATGAAGAAACCGCTGAAGCAATAACCAACATGATCGCCTCGATTGAGCGCTATCTCGACCCTTCGTTGCCAGATCTCGACACTGTTGACCGCCAGGGTCTCGAAAATCAGCGCACAAAGCTGCAGAGCAAAGTCAGAAAAGCTTACGAAAACTTCAAAAAATTGCCCGAAGAAAAGCGTATCAAAGTCGAAGTAATGCGCGAAGATGGCAGCGCCGGCAAGCTTTCGCCAGCGCGCGAAGCCAATCTGCTCGCCAAACTCGGAACCGTGATTCCCGAACCCGGCAAAATGAAAGTCGCGATAAAGTTACTGCCCGACAAGCTTTTCGACATGGAAATCTTCGTGCAAACCTTCGTGGCACCCAACGGTTTCTCAGTAGTCGAAGCCGAACTGGGATTTTCGGGAATCAGTCTCGAAGCGCTCGACGACAGCAACGCAACTGAACTCGAAAACGTGCTTGGCGACAGCTATTTCAGGCGCTACCGAATCGTTCAGAGTGAAGAACAGCTCAACGTTATGCCACAGGTCGGCGAAGCCGCTTACGAAATGGGTTCACTGGCGCCCGGTCAGTCATGGAAGATGCCGTTCAAGAGCACTTCGAACTTCTCAAGCATCATAAAAGAGCTTGATGGCAACACTGATATTGCCGTAATCAACGAGAAAACAGCTGTTTCTGAAAAGGCGATCGAATTTAAGAACAACGGCAGCCGCAACCTGATCTTTCTGCAGGGCACTGATGTGACCGGCCTTGTCTCGGTTAAAGCGATCGGCTTTCTGGTGCCGAAAAAAGGACAGGTTACTTTCAGAGAAGCACTGATGATCGTAGATGATGCTATTTCTTCAGACATAACCAGCTACATTGGTGGCCAGGGAATCAACTGGTTTTTGAAGAAGGGTTCTGACAATCTGCGCAAAGGCCTGCCTTTTACGCCGGTGCTTGAAAACATCAATATGGACCGCGACGAATCAGGCAAAATGGTTTATGTGTTCAGCGGCCGCGGCAAGGTTGCCCGCTGAGCTGATTATTTAACCAGGCTTCCCAGCCAGAGAGCCGGCTCAGCACACCGTGTTTCGCCGTACTGACCTGTCCGCCTTCTTCTTCGATCCGCTGCATGCGCAACTGATTGAGACGATTCGGCGAAACCGGCAGCAACATGACACGGGCCGCCTGTAACTGCCCGGCTTCGCGACTCCAGTGATAATGAATGTTTTCGCAGAGCGCAGCCTCAAGCCTCTCAGCAAGCTCGCGTTGATCCAGTGACGATTCTTCGCGTGATGCCACCAGCAGATAACCGGGAGGTTCATCGGCTGGCGACTTTTCAGGTGCGATAAATGCCGTTTCAAGATGCCCAGGCAAGCGCGTCAGAATATTTTTAACATGGGCGGCACTGAGCTTCTCTCCAGACAGGTCGCAAACCATGGCTTCCTTGCCGGCAAAGGCGAGGCATGGCAAGTTTCGCCACCAGCCGCGCATCTCAACAATGTCATGCAAGCGATATCGATACAACCCTCCGAAAGTGGTCATTATTAAGCGGTATCGACAACCTGCCGTGAGTTCGTGCGCCAGCCTGATCGCGCCGGCGCCCTCTTCACCCTCTTCGAATTCAAAAAAAGCACTGCGCACAGCCAGAACTGGAGCGGGCGCGCCCGACATCGGCAACGTCACCGCACCCTCGGTAGCAAGCAGACCTTTGGTCTGCCAGAACTGGTGCGGGAAAAAGCTACGCAGCTGAGTGGCGCCATTAGAAGCTTCTGCTTCTGTCCAGCTCGAAATTGCTACCAGACGCGGCCATAATCGAGCAGAGAATTCAGCAGGTCGGCCAGCACGCAATGCTGCCAGCGACTCTTTAAACAACTCAGCACGTTCTGGAGCAGCTTTACCAGCATAAGCGGGCAGATTGTCAACAGAAGATGAGCCGAGAAACCCAGTCCTGCAACTGCCATCTCGCAAATCAGAAACCAGCCTGTCTGACCATTCATCCATAGACCTGACCAGTGCCGCAAAGAATGTCGGGTTCCACAATGATATCAGACGCAGATCCGCACAGCGCAACAGCGACAGAGCCGTCAGATAACGCCAGACCTGGCCGCCACCCTGCTTTTTGACATCTTCAGAAACAGCCATCAATGAGCCGATCAGTGGTTTCGCCCAGCTGCCAAAATAATCAGAATCATTGGCAAATCCGATCGGCACGCCGCCAGCGGTTGTTCTGCCGGCAGCGGCACCGGGCGTGACGACCCAGTATGCCGGACCGCCCCACAAACCGGCGGCATGCGTGTAAAGATCGAACAACCACGGATGCAGAGCGCGATTAAACGACCGCTGCAAACCCCTGGTATAAGGAATCAGGCGGGTGCCGCTGGTTGTTCCGCTGGTTTCTTCGAACATCAGAACCTTTTCATTACTGAGAACATTCTGCTGCCCTTCAGCGATACGCTGCACAAAAGGCTGCAGGTCTTCGTAATCATTAATGGCAACGCTGTTTTGAAAATCTTTGACAGCGCTGACAGCGGTCAAACCATGTTGACGGGCAAACTCACTGCCAGCAGCATTTTCAAGAATTTCGTGCAGCACATTGGCCTGAACATTTTTGAGAGAACTGTTGGCTGCACGTCTGAACCGCATTGCTTCGCCAAGACAGGTGCCCATCCAGGCGGTTTGAACCAGAGAACAAAACAGTTGCGACACCGGCATCAGGCTTTAAGCAGTCGATTTACGAAAGGCCGAAAATTTTCATGACAGAGCTGCGTCAGGCATGCCAGCTCATCGCCGGCGTCATACCCGGGGTTTTTAGCCAGAAAAAATGCGATGTGTTGATTCGCCAGACGCTCTTTTGCCGGGTCGCTGACTCCGGCCCGCAGCGGCGTCGGGTTTTCGAGTCTGATAATACCGCGCGCGGCATCGTAAGCTGAGTTAAAAAGCTTAGTGGCAGCAGCATCCATGATTTTTTGCATTGGCGCCGGCGTCACAATGTCGAAGCGTGGAAAAAACTCTTTAAAATAAGTCGGCAAAAAGCGGTATGTCTTGTATCCGCTCGAAATGAGAAACCAGTAAAGCGGCATATTGTCGCATTCGCGGAGTGTTTCCAGCATAAAGCGGCCCCATACTCTTGGCAGTTCGAGACTGCCCCAGAAATCCGGGTGTATAATGGTGTCACCGCTGAAAAGAATCTTGAGCGGCTGGTTATCAATGTTCAGATCAAACAGCGCGACTGAGGTGAACCCGCGCAGAATGCCCTGGCTGTCTTCGAGCAGAACAACAGAGGACTTTCTTGACAGATCGGCAAAAAATGCGGCCTGTTCGACAAAGTAAAACCTGTGCATCAATTCGAACATCAAATTCTTAACGGCAGCGTCAAGCTGATCTACCGGTATAACTCGGCCATTCAGCTTCTTGTCGTTTTCAGAACTGCTGGTCATAAATGTTAAAGTGCCCCAAGGTTTGCCAGTTTCAGCTGCATTGTGTCAAATTCATACATCAACGTTTCAGGCCAGAATACCTGATAAATGATACTCCAGTATGGCAGAAAAAAAACAGATTTAACTGCATTTATCGCGGGATTTTTTTCGGCGACGCCAAAAGCGGCAAATAATGCCCCATGCGACTGTGCTTCACGCATGGCTGCGGCAAGGAGTTCCGGCATCAATTCGCGTTCAAACCCAGGCCTGACCACCCAGGGATCAAGCAATACCGAATTAACCTTCTCGCCAACCGCCGGAATCGGGCAGTCGCCCCAAAGGGCGCGGCCGGCCTGCCAGGCGTCTCTGAGCGCAAGCAGGGGTATACAGAGGTGTGACAACACAATCTGTTTATAAGTCTGCTGGTTCCAGATGCCAATGGCAGCATGCAGTTCGCTACCGATAAAAATGCCGATCATTGAAGTGATATCAAGACCAGCCAGCCGACCTTCGGCAGGATCGGCAAAATCAGCGGCAACATAAGCTGGAGATCCCTCATTACACTGGCCGGCGGCCACAAAAAGCGCCAGTAACTGTGGCAAATCTGCCTGGGTCAATTTGCGAGCCGGGCCCGCGCTATTAAATGTTGTACGGTAACGCTGTGGCCAGCGCGCTCCCGGACCGCGCAGAGGGATCAGAGCAGTCAGAAACCGCGAAATCGGCTTATATACCGGCATTGTACCACCGGCACGCTGATTTTCGAGCGCGGCGCGGGCCGGCCGATTATCTTCGAGGATCGCAGTAAGAGTGGCTGAAACCGGGTGCCGGTTAAAAACCTGGCGCAGCGCCTTGTAACCACGCAACAGAAAAGATCCGCCGCGAATCTCAGGCAAAAAGCGAAGGTGGTGAAGATAGCCAAGTTCAACGATCTTACCGCCCAGATAAGCACGGCTCACCGAACGAATTCCGAGGCCAGCCAGGCTCTCGAAACCGGGGGGACGTATCAGAATCATGTCGTGCCGATGACCGTATACTGACAGGGCTGAAAAAAAAGATGGCTCGGTCTGATAATCAAGCTCGATATAAGGCGAGGGCATTTTACAGGCACGCACCAGGCTGCGAATCTGCTGGTCGAGCGACGCCAGGGCAGCGTCAGAATTGCCACCCGACATATAGACAAGGTGCTCTATCGCCTCGTGCAAAATTCGGACTCCGTTACGGCTGATTTAAGTCTGCGAGCAGATGGTTGTCTTCGGGAAAGCCCAGAGGAATGCCGAATTTTTCGTTTACTTCGCGGCGCCCGTAATAATTCTGGGTCAGGAAAAGCAGCAGAGTCGAAAGATCCTGCATGTTCGTCTGTGGAGCCAGACCACGCCGGACGATTGAGCGCACCGAATAAAATTTCTGACGATATTCTCGACATTTTTCGGCAAGCTGTGCTGGCGGCAGCATCATTGGCTTGAAAGGCACCTGCCCGAACTCGAATTTTTCTTCGAGCCACCAGGCTGGCGAAACCATTCGGCCCTGCGCATCGAGTTTTGCATATAAAGCAGTACCCGGAAATGGCACAAGATGATTGAATGCCACCAGGAAGAACTGGTGTTTATTGGCAAACTCCAGCGTTCTTGGGAATGAGCTGAGATCATCGCCGTCGATACCGAACAGAAAGGTTGCGTAAACACAGATATGGTTCTTTTTAAGCTGGGCAAGCGCGCGTTCATACAGTTCGATCGATTCGTTGCTGTTTTTATTGAGGCTGCAAAGCAGGTCTGAGCGCAGCGATTCAAAGCCGATCAGCACGCCAACACAACCAGAAGAAGCCATAGCTCCAATCAATTCAGGGTCAGCAGCTGCTTCGACACTGATCTGGGTCACCCACTTGATATTAAGCGGCTTGAGCGCCTTGCATAGATCAAGAACAGCTGCCGGGTTGGCCGCGATGTTATCATCGATGAGAAACACGATTTTCTGGCCGGTGCGCCTGATCTCTTCGGCAACCTCTTCGGGCGGCCTGAAATAATGCCGGCCACGGGTAAACGAAGTTATCGAGCAGAACGAGCAATGATGCGAGCAGCCGCGCGAAAACTCAACGAGCGCCAGTGGCAGATAGTTTTTGCCGGCATATACTTCACGTTTTGGAAATATGCCTTTCCATGGAAAATCTTGCGGGCCGTCGTAGCGTTTTTTGAGACAGCCGGCAACGGCGTCGGCCAGAACCTGCTCCCAGATGCCCTCGGCCGGGCCAACGACGATAGCATCAGCATATTTTTGCACTTCATCAGGCCAGAGGGTCGGGTGATAACCGCCCATAACCACCGGAATACCACGTTTGCGGTATTTAGCGGCAATCTGGTAGGCGCGCCGCGCCGTATAAGTTTCAGTAGTAATGCCGACAAGATCAGCTTCGATGCTGGCGTCAACCGGCTCAACGCGATCATCCTGAATGGTGATCTCCCAGTCGTCGGGCGTTAATGAAGCCAGAACGGCCAGCACCAGCGGTTCCATCTGCCAGGTCGAAATGTATTTCTGTGCCGGCTTGCGACCGATAGAGGGCATTATCAGAGTCAGTTTTTTCTTCATGCCGCCGGGATTCCTTCGTTAACGTGGTTAAAGGCCCAGAGCAGACCTTTCAGCAAGGGGTCGACGCTCATTCCCATCAGAAGAACTTTCATCTATTTGTATTCCTTTACCAACGCCATGTGAATTGAAAAATTTGCAGCTGTTACCTTACAAGGATACCACTTTCCAACCAGTTTTTGAACTTGAAGTTGCCGTAAAACCAGGGCAAACGCAAACCTTATTCAGATACCAAGGACTTTTGCGAGGTAATCCTGATTCAGA
>MFYY01000213.1:0-202 GCA_001787855.1 Candidatus Riflebacteria bacterium GWC2_50_8
TTATCCAATCTACTTCGGATTTCTTTTGAAACCTCAGGGGCCTTATACATATCTTTAACAAAAACAAATATTTCTGTAACAGTTCCTTGCAGGTCAAGCAACTGTTGTGCCTTACTCAAAGGAATAAAGAAGGTCGTCTTATCTATGCTTTGCACGCCATAATTGAAAATCCCAACGATCTTGAGATTCATTGCCGAAATAG
>MFYY01000213.1:451-5045 GCA_001787855.1 Candidatus Riflebacteria bacterium GWC2_50_8
GGTTTCTGCGCAAAAACTTAGTGAAGATCAGCTTAAAAAGAACGAGGAGCTCAAGGGCAGTCTTTCACGTATCGTTTCACCAAGCGTTGCCGAACTGATCATGTCTGATCCATCTAACCTCAAACTTGGCGGCAGCAAATATGAAGTTACCATGTTTTTCTCGGATATCCGCGGTTTTACAAAAATGTCTGAAGGCATGGATCCGACCGATATCGTAGAGCAGCTCAACGTCTATTTTACTCGAATGACCGACATTCTCATGGAACTTGACGGAACGCTCGACAAATACGTCGGCGATGAACTTATGGCGCTTTTTGGTGCGCCTGTCTCCCGCGATGACGATCCAATAAGGGCTGTTCTCTGTGGTGTGCGTATGCTTGATGCTCTGCGTGAACAACAGGAAATGTGGAAACAGCAGGGAAAGCCGGTTATCAGCATTGGTATCGGCATTAATACCGGCGTGGTTACAGCTGGTTATATGGGCAGCGAAAAGCAGCTTTCTTATACCGTAATCGGCGACAACGTCAATCTGGCTGCTCGCGTTATGGCTGCGGCAAAGCCCATGGAACTGTTCATCACCCGTTCGACCTATGAGAAGGTCGAACAGTATTTTGAGATTACCCAGCGCGAGTCGATTATGGTCAAAGGGAAGTCCATGGCCATCGAGATCTTTCAAGTAATCCGAGTTAAGCCAGATGTCGATTTCAGCGAACTGCTCGGCAAGAGTATAAGTCATATCGCTTCTGGTCTCGAAGCCGAAAAACCGGCGGCGAAGGAAGAAACACCGGTGCGCCCGCCTCCTGGCATGAAAGAAGAGGATATGAAGCAGAACATCAAAATTGATCAAGTCAAAACCATTGAATGCCAAAATTGTGGCAACGAAAACAATATGCAGGAAAAATTCTGTACCAAGTGCGGTATGCCAATTTTTTGATTTTTGCGATTTGATTTTACAATTTTTCTTGCAAACCGAATCTTTTGGATTTAATATCCAGATATAATGTACACAGTGATGGGGGAGAATGCTTTGAAATACAGCAGATTGATAATTGTTGTAATGGCAGTTATGTTTCTTGTTGGTGCTCGTGTTGACGCGGCTTTGTCACTAGAGGCCCGTTCAGCAATAGAAGAGATGCGAGCCAGAGTCAATAATACGACTACAGAGACTCGGCCGAGCGTTGATGACAATGGTGGAGTCTACGTTCCAGGCAGCGAATTGTATATGGTTCTGGCAAAATACCGCACGCAGATTTATGGTGCGCCTGATGCTACCGAAGAAAGCTTGGTAAACTGGCGTGTTTCCGTCGCTGAGCCAGGTCAGATTGATCCTTCGAGCTACCAGCCAGGTTCCATGCTTGAAAAAGCGTTAGTCAATTATCGAACCCAGCGCAACGTTTTTAACCTGGTTAAAATTATGAAGGCCAAAGAAATCGCTGGCCGTGCCGACTCGGAAAGTTCTGCGACTGCTGGCAGCCACGATACGAATGAGCCTGCGAAATCTTCTCATGAAACTGTCATGCAGCCCGTAACTGTCAATTCTTCTGAGCTTCTTTCGCAGAGCAGGTCGGCGCTGAATGCCAACTCTGATCAGGACGCAAGCCCGGCGCTCAAGATTTCCAACGATAAGTCTGCAGTGTCTGCTGATTCAACAGACTCTTCTATTGAGCCGGCCGCTAATAGTGATCGCTCAGAAGCAGCTGTTCAGAAATACGAATTCAAAATGCCGAGCAATTATCGTATAAAAGTAGACTGAACAGTTTACCTGAAAGAATCGTATATCCGTCATTTTTTGTGCCACCGGGTATCATACCTGATTGTCTGGTAGTTTAACGCGGTTGCCTTGCTGAAGAAAATCGCAATTCGTTTGACAGCGTGGAGTCTTTCGTATAAGCTATCTGGTAATGTACAATAACACTGCCAGACTTTTTAAATCAGCCTGTCGCCCATTGGCTGTTTTGTTGCTGC
Organism: Candidatus Riflebacteria bacterium GWC2_50_8; assembly: GCA_001787855.1. Taxonomy (GTDB): domain Bacteria; phylum Muiribacteriota; class Ozemobacteria; order Ozemobacterales; family Ozemobacteraceae; genus Rifleibacterium. Next base: position 2,417 of record MFYY01000213.1, read on the forward strand.
TTACTGGATGGCTTGTTTCCACCTGTCCTCTGGCCGCAGCACCCGATCTCCAGTTGGCTAATTCGATTTATAATCACGGGCTTGCGCATTATGCCGATGGCGATTACCAGGGAGCCATAGACTATCTGGGTCAGATAGTTCAAATGATGCCTGAACACGACCAGGCAAGATATTATCTCGCTTATAGCTATTCTCTTGCCGGGCATCAGGACAAAGCGCTCGAGCATGCCAGAATTCTTGCTGCCAGGTATCCTGGCCATCAGCTGTATGTGCAGTTGATCGAAGTGTTCATGCAGTTGAAGCTCGCAAATAGCCAGACATCAGTCTCTGACAATGATCATTCACAGTCGCTTTCACAGCCTGGTTACGATGTTTACTCGCCCCCGGCGGTCAAACCTCGCGAAATTCGCAAAAAAAGTGTGGTTAAGAAGGATAAGTCTCAGACAGAGCGCATTTCTGACATGATAGAAGAGGAGCGCTATGCCGAGGCCTCTGATGAATTGCAGAAGCTTCTGGCCGCAGATGCAAAAAATGCCGAAGCCAGGTATTACCTTGGCATGCTTCACTTCAATCAGGCACGCTATGTCGAGGCTGTCGAGCAGTATGAAGAGTCGCTGAAAATTCGTCCCGGTAATTTTGACACATATTTCTTTGCCGGCTCCTGTTACCTGAATCAGCAGATTCTCGATAAGGCCGAGACCAATTTTGACCTGGCTTTGAAAATAAAGGAAGATACTTTTACCAGAATCAATCTGGCCGATATTTACATGCGCACCAGCCGCCTTGCAGATTCAGAGAAAATGTATCAGACGGTCATTCGCTCTAATCCTGATTATACTGAGGCCAAGGTTGGTCTGGCTCTGGTCAAACTTGCTCAGGGTTTTGTAGAAGAAGCTGCTGAAATGGTTAACAAGGTTTTGAGCGACAATCCTGCTAATGCCAGAGCGCGTTATGCCAGATCACAGATTTTAATGGAAAACCGCCTTTACTCTGAAGCTCTTGAAGAAGCCAGGGCGGCCTATGATAACTCTCCTGGCAATGCCGAATACCGTGTAAATTATGCCCTGGCGATGCTGCGCAACTTTCAGGTCGAAGCCGGAATGCAGGAAGCGCAGGAGGTCCTCAACAGCTGGCCTGACTTTGTTGAAGCAAAGCTGGTGCTTGCTGAGGGGTTGATCATGGCAGGTAATACTGCTGCCGCCGCCGGGCATATTGAAGCTGCTGCAGCCAGTCGGCATATTCCTCAAATAGACTACCTTCGCGCGACTCTTGCCGCCTCGGCCGGCGATCCAGATCAGGCCAAAGCTCACTGGTTAAAGTATCTCGAAGGGGCTGCCAGTCTTCCTTCTGCCCATGTAAAATATGCTGTGTTTCTTGAGTCGATAGCCGATAATGCAGGCGCTTTAATCGCTTACCAGAAGGTTGTCGAGAAGTTTCCCGATACTGCGGCGGCTGCAAGCGTTCAGGCCGACATTGCAAGGTTGTCGCAGCCAGAGGCTACGTCAGCAGTGCCTCCTCGTCCGCCGATTCCTGGTCTTTAATGTGACCTGTCGCGTTGCTGCGCAGCGATTTTTTTAAAGCGGGTATCATTCTGATGATCATTGGTGAAGCGTTACTTGCTCGTATCAGGTGCGTGTTTGCTGTGTTGTTGCTGATTGCATATTCTCAGACCGCATTCTGTTGCGACAGTTCAATGCTTGAGCTGCTAACTGGCGCAAGTTCTCAAGAATCGGTTACTGCGAAACTTCTTGTTATTTCAAGCAAGATGCAGGTTACAGCCGCTACCGCGCAGGCGTTCAATCATGCTGCGGCTGAAAAAATGCATCACGAAGCCATGGAAAGCTGGCTTTACGTGGCTTCACAGATTACTTCAAATCCTCCCGGTCAGGCCGCCACCGACCCGGATTTTCACTCGGTTATTGTTCAAATTTCGCGTGAACTTGGCAACATTCGTCAACAGATTGCGCGCCGCGAGCTTGATAATGTTCATGATCGTCTTGAAATGTGCGTAACCCGCATGTCGCTGCTTGCGGCGATGATAAATGGGCATCATCGCATGATCTATTTTTTGCGACTGGAGCTCGCAGTTCTCAACCTCAGGCCTGTGATTAGCTTGTTTGAGCCGGTCAGAGAGTCTATAATAGCTTCTGACTTTTTATCTATGCTTGCAGGCGCTGGTTTGCAGAAATTTCAACCGGCAAAGGAAAGAGTTAATTCGCTGAAGAAATTCTTTGTAGTATTGCGCGACAGCGCAACGTCCGATCAAAAGCGTTTCAGCACGGCATCTCTGACCGGGTATCTGTCTTTTTACCATGAGTTTATGGAGTTGAAGAAACTTTTGTTATCAGAAAAATACTTTAACTCCTGATCGCGTAAAAATATTTTTCATTGCTGCCTTACGGCTCTGACTGTTAATATAATAATAGGATTGTACAAGTATTGTGCGGCTATGCGCTGCAAGGAGCCAGTAATGTTAAAAAAGTTTTTACTGGTGGGTATTTTATTTTGCCTGCCGGCATCGTTGTTTGCCGCTGATCCTGTTTTGGTTGACACCAGGCTGCTGTTGCTCGCTCATCCTCTATTCAGCCAGTTTGACGCCGGAACCGGGCGCTTCAGAAACACGCCTTCC
>MFYY01000213.1:5053-17019 GCA_001787855.1 Candidatus Riflebacteria bacterium GWC2_50_8
TTGTCGTCGAGATTCAGCAGCTCGATGAATGGCTTCTGCGTTCGCCCCAGATTTTGCGTGAGCGTTTAAAAGATGTGCCCTTGCCAGATCGTATGGCGGTAGAACGTAATTTTTTAAGTGAAAAACGCGAAAAAGAAAAAAGTCTGGCCGCGATGAAGATGCGCGCCTACATGGCCCGCCTGGTTCCCGGTCGCCCGGGGGTCACGCCAGATTCTTCTATTTATCCGCAGATTAATCAGATAATGGCTGATGTCAGAGCTGTAATCAAATCAGTCAAAGAACGTCACAGTGCTGATCTTGTAATAGATGCCTGTGAATTTTTGCCTGTTGCAGACACCCGCGGTATACGCTCCGAGTTGCTGGTTCAAAACCTTCATTTTAATCTCTGGAAAGGGAAGCCGGCAGATGACAAGATTCTTGAATGGTTTGCCGCCGCTGACAATTTCTGGGCCGGGCAAATGGGCATGGATGCGCAGATATTCCCGGCCGGCGTAACTGACGTCAGGCTTGAGGCGATAAAATTACTGGAAGAACGGACAAAGGGGCAGCAGAAATGAACAGATCATGGCATTATTTTTGCAAACTGGCGGTATTTGCAGTTTGTCTGACCATACCGGTTGTCGCGCTCAGTCAGACTGAAGGAGGCTGGGCAACTGTCGATACAAGAGTTCTGTTAATGTTGCACCCCGATATGGCTAACTTCGATTATTCTAATGGCCGGTTCTTTCGCGAGGGTTCCCTCGAAAAAGATATCAACAAGGTTGTCGCCGGGTTGAAAAAAGCCCGTGAACAGGCAGAAAAGGAATGTGAGCCATTGCGTGCCCGCCAGAAAAAGCTTTTACAGGATCGCTTTGCTGTTATGCAGCAGAAGGCACGGGCTTTGCAAGTTCTGGCGCCTGGAGACATCGAGCGTCTTGAGCGCGAGAAGGTGCAGCTGCAGACGGCTTATCGTGAGCTTGAACGTCAGCGCCCCAGTGATCGCAACGCTGAAAAGATGTTTTCAGCCCGCAAAGCGGATTTTGAAAATAAACTTGCCATCATACAGAGTCACCTTGTCGACACCGGAACCGACGAACAGCGCAAAGAAAAGGTTAAAAAACTACAAGAACAGATTGAGGAGATCGACAAAAAGGTTGCCGAAATTGCCATGCAGACAGGTAAAATAGAGGACAAGGCCATTTCAGCTGTTTATCTTACCGGCGAGGAAACCGAAGCCCGCCTCAAAAAAGCAAAGGATGAGATTAATTCACTGATTCAGCAGGCGGCAAAAGAGAGCAAGGTCGCAGTCGTCATGGATACTTCATTTGCCATGCGTTCCACGAAGCGCAAAGAAAAGTTGAAAATGATTCCGGCAGTCGATGAAGCTCCCGACATTGTTTCTGCCGCCCTGTTTCATTCGTTTGCCAATCTAACCATAGACCCGGAACTGCAAAAAAATCTTACCGGACCAGAAGGTGCGCCGTTGCCACCAGAACACCTTGTCGTCGGGCGATCGCTTGGCATGCGCAGTAATCTCACGCAATATCTTGAATTTCGCAATTATTTGCCAGAAAACGTGGCCGATTTTTCGCATGGCCGGTTGTTTCTTGCCGGTGGAACCGATTTGACGCCATGGGTTGCCCGTCAGCTTTTTGATCGCTACAAGGTTCCCGAGGTTGTTAAAAATTCTTTCATGCAGCTGATTCGCAATTACCTTGATGTCGAGAAAGAAACTGATCAAAGAGAGAGAGACTATTGACCGCTGCCGTTCTGCTCCGATTACCGGGAGGTAGTGTATGAAAAACGTTTTTAAATCAGCTCTTGCAATCTCGTTTCTGATTCTAATGCTTGCTGGCAACGGCTATGCTGAAGCTCTGCATCCTTTTTACGAGCAGAACGGGGACTGCTATCTGTTGATTGGCGAAGGATCGGCGAAGGCCGTCTGGTCTTTAAACAATCTTACCAGCGGAATTCCCGCTTCCCTTTATGACCCTTATGACGCTTACGGACTCACTGCTGCCCAGAAGTGGAACGCTACGGCGAACAAATCTGACAAGGATCTGTTTACATTCGCCGGAACGGAAAGCGCACTTACTCCAATGACCGGAACAAAGGTTCCGCGCCGCATTATCATGTCGGCGACTACCAATATTTATGGTTTTGCTACAGTCCCGCCGGCAACGGTGCATCGCTTTCATGGCGCTCCAAATGCCAGCCCGACCGGTCGTGGGAATCACCCGACCTGGACTATTAACGGTCTTTTTGGTGGCATAGACTATCCATGTAACACTGTTCCTGCCGCAGTTCCAGGGATGCCTGGTTATTACTGGTATCCGGTAGGCCAGGGGTTTTACCACGCTGCTGATGTTGTCGTCTGGAGTAACTGGACCTATGGTGGCGCCAATAGAAGACCTCTGAGCAACCCTCCTCCAATTTCTGAACAATACAATCAGCGAACTGATGGCTCTCCGCCAACGCGCGGTCCGTGGGCAGCCTGCTGCGCCGGCAATCGTCCGCAGAACGGCTGGATACACGGTGGCTGGGTGCGCCGCATGATTCGCGAAAATCTTTTTGGTGCATATCGCAATCTTAAACTGTTCAAATATCGCATTGACTCAGGAGCCATCTCACCAGCCATGATTCGTGACGTGGCAAATGTTCTGGCACGGGTGACCGGCACGATGGATATGAACGGTGAGTGCTGCGATGGTTGTATCGCACGCGTTGACGGCGCTGCCATGCCGGGCGTTCCCAGTCCGCATCTTTCCTGCGTTTATTCGGCAATTGTCGATCGTTCTTATCTGTATCGCCGTGATCAGGGCAGCAGCGATTTTACTCTGGACGGTACGACAGCAGCAGACCTTCTGGTAGGTTCTGGTGCAGACACGACCTGCAAGTTCCTTGGCATCAGCTCGCGCAGTGAGACAGGAAACTATGTGTATTTGCTTGGTCTGAATCAGATCAACCAGTGGCTGACCGATGCCAACGCCCTTCCAGGGATGATGCTTAACGAGTTGACCGATGTTGCCGTATCCGACCAGTGGTGGCAGACAGGCGGTATTGTTTACGCCTATGATGCAACGAAATCCCGCGTTTATCGCTTTGTTCGCAATGAAGTCGAACCCGACAAAAATGGTCTGCCGACCGAGATTGATGTCAGTGCTGGCGGGATTTTGCCTGACAAAATAGGCGCAGATGGTTTTGGTTCGCTGTATATAATGCGCACCGAGTATGAGCCTGCCAATACTTCGTTTTTTGTACCGGGCACTGAATCACGAAAATACCTGGCTCAGGTTATGGCCGGCGGCGTGAATCGTTACCGCGCTGAATTCAAACAGCAGGTCTATAAGAGCGTGTTCATGCGCGATTATTATACCGGTGTGATAAGCCGCATTCCAGGCCGTGTCCTTCTCGGAGAGAACACCTTTTATCGAGATTTTTTTGCTGACGATATCAACGATTACACTACATGGGCATGGATAGCCCCTTATGGTCAGTTTGCACCAATCGTCGATTCGAACGTCAGAACCGAACTTGGCGTTATCAACTCGCCAACTCCTCCGAGACCTGGCAACCTTGACGCTGTGACCGATAACTACGGGCCCCTGGTGTCGTCAGATGATGTCTTTTCTCCGGCTGTTCCAGATGCCAGCGGCACCTTGCCAGACAGCGAAGATTACTGGTTTATGGTCGAGAACGCTCCATATTTCGATGCTAACGAAGTTAACATTGGCAACCTCGGTGAAAACCCAAATGGTGGCCCTCTCGGCCAATTCCCCAACACAATTCAGAGTTCCAGTATCAAGTATTACTGGAAAATTTTGCAGACGCATAACCGCTTCGGTGAGCCAGAAGAGGCTACAATCCTTGACATGGAAACAGAAGGCGTTTCTGGCGATTATATGTTGCTTTTTCCGCCAGCTGCTGGCAAATTCAAGGTTGGCGTCAAGGTAGCATATCGCTATTATGATTACACCAAATTGCCGGTTGGCGCACTGTCTAACCGTAAAGGCGACGTCCTTAAGCCGACCCTTGATCTGCCACCGCTTGTAGCGGTTGGCGACGATGCTGCCGGCTACTCATGGGAAGATATACACATCAGAACGGTGCCGCCAGTCATAGTGCCGGAGGATCGCGGTATTATCATGAGCGGCGTTTACAAGGCTGATGGTGGTATTTTGTCCAATTTCAAGCCCGGCCCCAGTGCACACCCGGACCACTTTGGCTGTTCAAATATTGGCTGGACAAACACAAATTGCCGCCATTCGCATTGTGACCCTTCGAATAATGCTTTGACACCTACAAAATTTATCATAGATGGTTTGAGTCTTGTGCCGCAGCCGCCAGAATATGATGAAACCAGCAACAGCTGGCGCATTACTTATTCGAACAGCGCAAAAAACTGGAGTTTGCAGTTGCGTGAGTCAAATTATAATCTTAGCCGTGGTATGGACCGAATTGATTCGATGACTGGCGAAGAGCCGCCAAACCCAAATGATCCCGATCTGATTGAAACTCCAAAAACGCTCGAATGGGCCGGTCCCCTTTCAGTTACCTGGAGTTCCGAGCTTAAGCGCGGTAGTGATACTATTGTGAGCAAACAACTGGTAACTGCATCACCGATTCTTACTCTCGCCCAGATGCGCATACTTTTTCCGACTCCTTCAGAGCCGGCAAGCTATACACTCAGTGTTGATTTCAGAAGAACTTACCGTTATTCGGTTTGGAAGGAAATACCGCGCTACATTGGCGGTGTGCCTGCAGAGCCTATGCGCGTCGTAGTTACTCGAAACGTGCCAATGCGCATCTGGTCAGATGCAGAAATTCTGGTGACTGATAATACGCCTCCAGCAAGTCATCTGGCAACTCCGGAATCGGCAGGAACAGTTGCTCAGGCTTATTTTTTGCGAACGCAAATTCTCTATGGCACTACTGGCGAAACCCTCTGGGATCCAGAATCCCCGCCAACCAGCAATCCATTGTCACTGGTGTTCGTGGTTGCCGATAACAACCCGATGGCAAACGAAAACTACAGTAATGGCGGCGCTGATATTTATCACGCCAGCCTGCCGGGCTTGCGGGTGAATTTTAAACCGTCCAACCAGCTTGCGACGTTTTCATACCAGACGAAGTTTGGCGTTATGCCACCGCCGCTCGCCGACGGCGATGTTCCAACGGCTGAGCAGATTCGTTATTCAACTGGTGGCAGTGCGGCAAACAAGGTTTCAGCTGCGCATGTAACATCCGAAAGCCAGTTCAACACGTTAACCGGCACGACCGGCCTTTACTGCAAAGCCTTCTCCTATCGTGCTTACACTATTGATGTGCGTGAGCTCATTCATTTTTCAAAGGAACTCAAAGAAGAAGCTGGTGCTTGGGATTACACCGGTGACTGGTCTCCGAACATGTATCCGCTCAATGCTAATAATTCTGCGGGCTATCGCAGTCTGCTCTATGGACTGGGCTGGAGCGAAGCCTGTAACACGCCGATAAATATTCTCAAGACTGATCCATTGATGACAGGGCAGGTTATTGTTTGCGATAACGACAGGCCAAACGTGTTTATCGTCGCCCGCCAGGACAAGTATCCAGATTCCCTGTTTTATGCACCTACCAATATTAAACTCAATACCATGCCGACGAAGTGGGTTCAGTTTGCAACGCAGGGCATGGGATCCTCTGGCAACAACGGCCCGGAATCCTGGGAATCAGCCGACAATACCGCTTCTTTTAACGATAAATTCAAGGTTGATGCGGCTCTTCCCGTGACCAATCAAATTTTTCCGGACGGTCAGGATCTCGAAGTCGACGTTCCGGTAAGGTTTGACCTGGTAACATCAGATAATGCCGGCAAAGTGGCCACTGTCAGCTTCGAATTGCGTGATGACGGTGACAATGTGCTGCTGGATGGTCTTTTCGCTGCGAATTTGCCGATGCAGTATGTTTTCCGCAAACCTGGCGATTATAAGCTTACAGCCGTGGTCGAAGACGATGCAGTCAGTTGGCCTGGTAACCCCAAAGCCTATATGCCTTCAGACACCGGAGACCCGGGAGTGACACCTGCGCCAAATAAACGTAAATTGCGGGTTCTGTTTAAAGTAGTTCCAACCTGGCTTGATTTCAGGGTGATCGAGCGGAAAAGAACCGGACAATGAGGTCATGAGACAGAACAGTCGCTTAAGAGCTGGCATAAGCCTTATTGAAATAATGCTGGCGTTTCTGATTCTGGTGACAGCCACCTTCTCAGCGGCAGGCGTCATCAGTTTCGGTCATCGTGGAACTGTTGCCGATTTTCGTCAGGTTGAGGCCATGCAGATTCTTATCGACCGCATGAACAAGCTGATGAACATGCATTTTGCCAGTCTCGATTCATTTCTGACCTCGGCCGGTGGCAACGAATATACGTTCAACAACGATATTGAGGGCATTGTGCTTGGCGACGAGGTGAAGATCGACAAAAATACCTACAGGGTTCATGCCACGCTTAAACGCCAGGCAATTGCATTTGAATCGCTTATGGAACTGGATTTTCCCAATCCTGCATATGTGTCGGCTTCACCCTCAACCTGGCTGTTCAAAGATCGGCCATCGGCAGCATTTGACGGCGTTGCTAATCCATACAAGATCATCAAAATAACGGTCAGTGTTAAACCGGTTGGCGGAATGACTGACGAACGCGAGTTTACGGCAGTAAGCTATGTTGCCGATCTGGAGAGCTGATGCATGAACAGTCACGATAAAATGCAGGTTTCAGGCAATGAGCGGGCTGATGAAACCGTGAAATATGGCGACAACTCACGGCGCAATGGCATGGCGCTGGTGATCGTGCTGGCCTTTTCTTCAATACTTCTTGTTCTTGGCGTTGTTTACCTGCGCACATTTTCACAGTCAACACATATTTCCGGGCTGCAACTGGACCAGATACAGGCTGAGTTTTTTGCCAGGGGCATGCAAAACATTGCAACATTCAAGATTAAACGCTTTCCGGATTTCTTTTTACGCGCCTATCGTTACCATGTTTATCAGAACCGGGTTAATGCCGGTGATACTGATGTGTCGCCTCCTTCGAATCCATTTCCAAATCCTTCGCCTTTTCAAAAATTTACTGGAGCCTATCCCGGTCGCACAAACGATCTACTTCAGCATATGCATCCGACTGAAGACAGCACGTTGGGTTTTTCAACGCCTCTGAAGGTCGCCACCTGGTCGACTTCCTTCAATCTGAGATCTGCAGAAGATTTTAACCGCGCTTTTATTGAGATTGACGTTTACGTGCAGATGGAAGGGCGCGATCTGGTCAGTCAATATCGCATGAGTCTTGATGCAAGCCAGACTCGAAAGTTACCTGGGTCGTAAATATGTTAAAGAATACATCTCGCCGCAGCGGCATCACTCTGGTTGAAATTCTTATTGCGACCTCAGTATTTTCGCTATTTATGATCAGTGTCTTTGGTGTTTTTGAATACAGCCGTGCCGGTTTTGAAACTGGCTCATGGCGAATTCAGCGCCAGAAAAATGCGCAGACTTTTCTACTCCGCCTCAAGGATCTTCTCGAAAGAAGCAATCATCCTTATCAGGTCGCTCCAAATGGGGCAACGGTGAGAGTTAGCACCAGCCCGATCGTTGTCAATGATGCCTGGTTCAATAAAGTCGCTTCAACCACCAATAACGGAATCATGTATTTTTCGATTACTTCTCCGTATGTTCCAGAACAGCCAGAGCTTGGGCAGAAAGAGCGAAAAGGAGTCTGGAAAGGCGTCGGGCTGGATTGCAAAGACAAGACCCTGAAGCTTTATCTTACCGGCGTCTGGGATCAGATGCCAGCGCATACTCCTGCCGAAATCGGTTCTCCTGATACGACAATGTTCGAGTTCGGTAAAACTGATGGCGATTTCATAATGTCTCTTTCCGATGTAGCCGCCGCCGGGGTTTATGTTGCGGCAGCGACGCAGACAGCTGATATTAAGCGGCCAACCGTTTTCTTGACAGTCGAGCTGCTTTTTGAACACCCCAAGTCACGCCAGACTGTGCAGATTGCCGAGACCATGACTGCGGCTATTGTTGACCGAGAGCTTGCGGCTATTGAGACGCGATCGGCCGGAAGTTTCCCCATCCCATGAAACCAATTAGGAATAAATTGTTGCTGTCGGTCTTTACGTTGCTATTTGCAGCGCAGCTGAACGCCTGCGTTATGGAACCGGCTATCTGGCAGACGGTCGAAGTTGTCGATTCAACAGATGACCCTGGCGTGTTCGCTCTTTCTGATGCTCTATACCAGCTGCGCAGAAAATTTTCTGCCGAGCTGGCTGCCTGTAAAATGCCTGAACTGCCAATCACTTTTGTTGGAGCTTTTTATGGCGAAACACCGGTGGTCATGTCTTCTTCGCTGCTCAGAATACTTGAACAGTCGGTAGAATTGATCTGGAGCGATGCCAGAGTTCTCCCTGAATCAGAGCTGGCAGGTTCGCCAGACGACTATGTGTTGTTGCAGAAGGCAGCCGAAAAGGCCGGAAAAGAGTCTTATTCTGCGACAATACATGTCTCAGATGCTCGCAATACAGCAATAAATCAGATAGATCTGAATTTCTGGCTTTATCAGCTTTATCGTTGTGTCATGCGTGAGGAGCTCAAAGTCTTTATCAGAATAACAGATTCGTCTGGCACAGCAGTATTCATCGATGAAATCGCGGTTTCGCCGACAGTTATGGTTGATCCGATTATTTCGCCGCTTGGTGGTTACATAATCAGATTCGAAAAGAATACGGCGAGTCCTTTGATGGTTGACTTCGGGCCTTTGACCGAAGGCGCTGAGCACCAGCTCAGATTCAACGAAGCTTATCGCCAGCCATCTGAGACTCCGCCGCTTCCTGAATTCAAAAAGCCTTTGGCCGGCAGTGATGGTTGCTCTCACTGATCTGGCGATATGGAGAAACATATGATCAGCCGCAGTCGAAGTTTATTTGTCCATGGCATTTGCCTGGCCGCGTTGTTTCTGGTGACTTTTTTTCCTGCGTTGGCGCTCGCAGACCCGATGCATGTTGCCGTGCGCAGCCTCGATCTTAACATGTTCAATCGGCTGATTAAGTCGCAACCAGATCTTACCGCAACCGATTCGGCAGGTATGACAGCACTGCATCACGCCTGTGCTCTTGGCGCAGTAGAGATGGTGCGGGCGTTGCTTGAAAACGGTGCTGTTGCTTCACAAACCTGTAACCTGGGCAATAATGCCATGCATTATGCGGTGAGCATGGGTGCTCTCTGTCTCGACCCCCAGCCCCCGGCCAGTCCGATTACCATCTGTCCTCTGACAGTTCCGGCTCTACTCGCTTCGTCTGGATTAGACGTAAACCGCCTCAACAACAATGGTGAGGCTCCTTTACACATTGCTGCCCGCAATGGTCTGGTTGGCGTGATCGCAACTCTTCTGCAATCCGGCGCCAACACTGAAATCAGAACCCCAGCTGGCGAAACCCCATTGCATCTGGTTGGCGGCTCGCTCGCGCAGATTGCTGCTCAGGTTCTTATTCTTGGCGGCGCCAGGCTCGACGCTGTTGCTGATGACGGCAGCAAGCCGGTTGATCGCGCGGTTTCGCGCGGAAACCTGCTGTTGATAAACATGATCAAACAATATGAAACGAAAGAGCTTCATTAACGCTATTATTTTCAGCCTGCTGATCGGCATCTTCAGCGGTGAAAAGTTGGCAGTTGCCTGTGTTGGCGGCTGCCCTGAAGGTACCTGCAATCTGGCGTCGGTAACTTTTGACATTCCAAGATCTACGATTACTGCCGACACGCTGGTAATTTTACTCAAGTCTGGCAATGCTTCGTTGATCGAATACCGAAGAGCTGCCCAGAAAGCAGAGATGAAGATTCCAGGAGCCATGGTGATCTGCGACGATGTGGATGTTGCAAGCATTACTCAACGTCTGCCGGCCAGAGACCGCCTGTTGATTGTTTACCCGGGGCTCGAAAGCGTCAACGTGGCATCGCTGACCGCCGGGCTGCGCGAGCTTGGCTATCAGAGCATCGTCGAATTTCAGGCCGGCATTCAGGGCTGGCTCACATATGGATACAAGACCGAGGAAACCAGCCAGCCATGACCCGAGACATCCTGTTATGCGCTGTTCGAGAACTGAGCCGCAGTAAGCTAAGATCGACTGTCGTTGCCATAAGTTACCTGATTACTGTTGCTGTCATGTTGCTGACCGCCAATCTTCTGCTTTTCTCACGTTATGCCGAAAATGAAGTTCTGGCATCGACCGGAACGCATTTTGTCACTTATCTGCCAAACTGTGGCGATATCACGACTCTTTCTGAACAGGAAATCGCTGATCTCGCGCGTGGAGTCATTCCGACCAAATGCCAGGAACTCTGCAAAAACTGTACTGGCTGTAACAAAAAAGCGATCGATATTCTCAATGAAGGGTTCATGATCAATACCAATACCACGCGACTGGTTACACTCGACCTTGTCGACAAGATCAGGCGACTTGAGACTGTTGGTGATGCTTCTGGGTATCTGCTGTTCAGGTTTCGTGACCCCCGGAATGGCCGGCTTTTCTCTGTTGGCGGCTTTGATCCGACGAGCACGGCTGTTGAGACAACCTGCTGTTCGCGTAGCGATCTGATGGCGGGAACCTTCGTCGGAGCCGGCATGACCGGCAAAGTTATGGTGGAACAGGGCTATGCGGCGAACATGGGTTTCAAGACAGGAGACCATATTGAAATTGCGTCTGAAAGTTTTGAGATTGCCGGCATCATCAATCCAGGTGTCAGGCCTGGCCGGGCAGAAGTTTATATGCTTTTTACTGATGCCGAGCGAGTAATCAATCGTAGAATTCGCAACCCGCTGTTTCATGAGGCGAACATTATACTGATTGAGGCTGCCAGCTCGAAGCTGCATTCTCAGGCTATCAATGATGTGAAATTGTTGGTGCAGAGTGATGCTCTTGTTTCATACGGATGCTATGTGCCTGCTGCAGATGCGCTGGGACTCAACGAAAGAAACATCTGGCTGTTTCTTGTTCTTATTGGTTGTGCTGCTGTGCTTTTTGCCGTTAAAACCCAGATTTCATCAGTGATTGAGCGCCGCCGTCAACTGGCTGTTCTCAAGGCCGTCGGTTGGAAAAACAGCGTTGTTATTGCTCAGGTTTTTATCGAATCGCTTCTGCTGGCTTTAACTGGTTGCATTGCAGGTGCGCTGGTCGCTTTGTGTGCTTTGCAGGTGTTGCCACTTGCCAGTCTGCTCGGAATTCACGCTGACGTTCCATTAGTTTTCAATTGGCAGTTGCTGTCAGCGATAATTTTATTTGCCGTGAGTGGCGGTGCTGTTGCCGGTCTGCTGCCTGCAATAATTGTTGTCAGGCAGAATCCTGCCGAAGTATTGCGAAAAATCTAGTTGAGAGTCCCGCAGCTGATTAGTGGCATTGCTGGCTCACGAAGTTGCTGTGGCGCAGGGAGTAAGTATGAGCCTGTTGTTAAAAGTTGAAGGTCTCGCCAGAACGTTTGTTGCGCGAAACTCTTCGATCGAAGTTTTTAAGGATGTTTCTTTTGAGATTAATCAGGGCGAAGTTGTTGTAATCAAAGGTCGCAGCGGCGAAGGCAAATCGACTATGCTCGGTATTCTGAGTGGACTGGATCGACAGACGGCTGGCAGCGTTATTTTTGCCGGTGAAAAGCTCGAATCAATGACGGTCTCTGAACTGGCCGAATTGCGTGCGCAGAAAATCGGTATGATTTTTCAGAGTTTTAATCTTATCGGCTCATGGACAGCTGTAGAAAACGTTGAAGCTGTTTTGATGCATCGGGGAATGAATTCTGAAGAGCGCTATGAAAAGGCTGTTGCCGTTTTGCGCGAGCTTGGCCTGGGCGAACGACTTGATAACTACCCGTCAGAGCTCAGTGTTGGGCAACAACAGAGGGTGGCAGTTGCACGTACGCTGGTTAACGATCCTGTTCTTATTCTTGCCGACGAGCCAACCGGTGAT
>MFYY01000213.1:17109-17528 GCA_001787855.1 Candidatus Riflebacteria bacterium GWC2_50_8
ATGCAGGAAATGCGGGAATATGCCGCACAAGAAGGCATCCTGCAATTGCTGCCAATTATCGCCAATCTTGAATTGGCTCTCAAAAACGCAAATGGTAATCATGATGACTTCAAGAAAGGGATCGAATTGATCCATGCGCAGTGTCTTCAGATCTTAGAGGATAACTACGTAAAACCCATGAACACAACCAATGCGCAGTTTAATCCGCATTATCATGAAGCGCTCATGAAAGTGGAATCTGACCTTCCAGAGAACATGATTATTGAAGAATTCCAGCGCGGATTTACCTTGCATGATCGCGTGATTCAACACGCCAAAGTAAAAGTAAGTGCCGGCAGGAAAAAAGAGAGTGTAGAAAATAAGAATAACGCAGAAACTAAAAAACAAGAGGCAAACAATAATACAAAATGATAATGAAT
>MFYY01000214.1:0-12036 GCA_001787855.1 Candidatus Riflebacteria bacterium GWC2_50_8
AGTTCATTGTTTTTCGGTTCTTTTACCGGCACGCCTTTTTTTCTAAGCTGCCTGTGCGGCAGTTCATAGGACCAATTTGTCCAGAAACATTGATCTAAGAAGACTTACGTAATTTTTTTGCAAAATAACCATCAAGTTTTGACTATTCTCAGAAATCGCTCTAGAAGCCGATTTTAACAAAAGACCTAAAAAGAGGGGTAAATTAAAATTGTTTCTACCCTGTTTTCAGCTTTTTTCATTCTTTGCTCTTCTTGGTTCAAGAAGCCTCTTAACTTCTTTGTCAAAGTCAGATTCAAATAGTCGGTCCTGAACAATGCGGTATTTCTCAAACTCGCTTTCTGCATGCTCTTTTGCAAGTTTCGCGGTTACTTTTCCGGGGTTGAAAAGAATCTCACGATCATCGAATTCTAGAAACATATCCAGTCGTTTAGCCCAGTCTTCCATGGTCATGGGAATTTTACGCCGACATCGTTCTTCAGCCAGGTCGAGATAGGCGTTCACAATACGACCCAAGGACGCAAGTTCTTCTTTGCTGAGATAATTTTTGGCAACTACCACATCAGTCTTTATAATTTTTCCATCAGGAGCGCTTTCCCATGAGGTTAAACCCATATTCTTTTTTTGACTGTCCGCACGTTCAACTATCAATTCTGCAGCAGTATGGCCATGAATGGCAAAATGCAGCTTATTTTGAACTTTAGCAAAAAAATCTCTGGTAGTCGGAGCATCCCTGTTGTAATCGACGCTTGTAGCATAAATATCAGTGATTTTCTGATAAAATCTGCGCTCGCTAAGCCTGATCTCCCTGATTTCTTCAAGCAGATGTTCAAAATAGTCCTCGCCCAGAAAAGCACCGTTTTCCATGCGGTTCTTATCAAGCACATACCCTTTTATTGCAAATTCTTTCAGGATCCTTGTTGCCCATTGCCTGAACTGGGTGGCACGAAGTGAATTTACTCTGTAACCTACAGATATGATTACATCAAGATTATAGAAGTTGGTGTTGTATTTTTTGCCATCTGCGGCAGTTATTAGGAATTTCCGAATAACTGAATTTTCTTGAAGTTCATTGCTTGCAAAAATATTCTTCAGATGCTCATTAATAGTCGGAATCGAGATATCAAACAGCCTGGCCATCATTTTCTGCGTCAGCCAGACAGTTTCATCGACCACTCTGACTTCAATGCTATTTTCGCCGGCCTGGCCGGTAAAAATCAGAAACTCGGCAGTGCTATTGCGAATCTGCAGTTGTTTTTTCATGAAAAAGTTCCCTGTAGACTAATCTACAACATTAGAAATTTTAAAGAACCTGAATCTATTCCTCCAGGAGAAAGATTTTATGCTGCCCGGGGCTTTCGACAAGCCCCGGGCGCTGATAAACAGTGTGTCTGCTAGAACAACGGAACAGTAGCGGCAACAGTTCGTTTGGTAGTGCTTAACCCATAACAGTTAAACAGGCCAGAAACAGAGACATCAGATTTTTTCAAGCTTATAAAAAGCCTGAAATCGCGATTGTCTGACAGACTTTTCATTTGAATGAACGGTGGCACTGATGTTTTTGCTTCAAAGCCACTCAAGTGTTCCATTGCCTGTTCAAGAGTTTCGTTATGGCGCTTTGCCCGACGTCTGGCAAGTCGTTCGATATTCATGTCAACACGCCAGCGCATGAAAGCTCCATATTCCTTCACTCTCGCGCCAGGAACAGGCCTGATACCAGTAATATGCACATAGTCACTGAATTTCTGCAGCCAGACTGTGATATTCAAACGATTCAAGATATCCTCGGATTCTGCAAACAAGCGTAACTTTGCACCAAGCCTACAAGTTGTTTCATCATATTCTGGAAACGACAGTCCAACTGGCACCAGGTCTTCTTCATTTTTTGTTTCAACCAGCGCCAGATGAACCTGTTGAAAAACCTTTTTCCAAAGGAAATAAACCCCAATTTCAGGATTATGAAGCAATGTGATCTCTTGAAAGAATTTCATCGCCTACTCCTTGTCGCTCTCGCCAAACACGCCTCCACGAACCAGTACAGCCATTACGTAATGTTCCTGCTCTTCGTTCTCAAGCTTGTTTTTCGCGGCATACTTGTCAAACAACGTAAAAAAGTCAGATTTATCTTTCGGCTTTCGGTAGGCAACGCCGAGGTTGGTTACTGCGCCATAAGGCTCGGCGGCGATTGGTCCCGTTTTGACTTCAGCAAATTCTGGATACCAGGTGTCGATCGTTCTAATTGCATTTCCTATTTTCTGAGAATGCATTGCTGCAATGTCATCGATGCTGTAAAGAATTTTGCTCTTATTGCCCTTGCCTTTATCGAGAACCAGCTCTTCACTTGGGTATACATCTTGTGCCAGACCGATCTGAGCATAGACATCGATTTCGAGCATCAAAAAATCTCTCTTGCCCGACAATGAAGCGGCAATAAGCTCTGCCAGTTCGTCAACCTTTTTATCAGTTCGTGAAAAGTCGCGCAATGAATAATCATTCGCGCTAAAAACCCATTTTTGACCTTTCAGATCTTTGTTCTTAGCTTCAACACAAACTTCGATGTTTTCAGCACCAACACGATTTCGCCACAGGACACGCCCATTGGCGATGTTCAATGCATAGCGCCCTGCCAGCTCTTTAAAACTGTATTTGCCGATGTATTCGAGAACCACATCTGAATAGTTCTTCAGGAATGCTCTGTCATTGCAGGCAGAAGGCTTTTCGACTCCGCTCAGAATCTTTAATGAGAACGATAGCTTGAGCGTATCCTGATTAAGATCAAGACCGCAACTGTCGACTGTCTGCAGGTTCGCGTTTTCGACCTTGGCATCGAGCTTCGCGGGGTCATTCATGTCTTTCTTGTTCAGCCTGTTTGAAATAGTGCCGCGCACTGATTTTTCCTTGAGATTCAAGGGAAAACATTCTATGTGGCGCTTATCCCATGTTGTGCCATAAAGAAAGCCATCTGATGGAACAAGTTTCTTTTCAAAAGCGAGTACAGAAGCGGTCATTATTTGTTTCCTCCATTATTTATACAAAGATATATATTTTCTTTTTCCTGATAGTCATAACGCCAGAAAGCAGTGTCAAAATCGAGTCTGTGAGGCATTTTGAATTCACCGAGAGTGACAATCGCTTCAGCAAAGCGGTGTGGCACGGTATTATCCCGCTGATTATAAGTTTTGCCAGACTCCGCTAACTCGGAAATACCCTGAAAACCAGTGGCTATTGGGATAATCCAGCCTTGATTTTTTCGTTTAACCGCCCAGGTTACCTCTCCTGATTCATTTTTTTCACAGACACTATGAAGCGCAACATGGTCTATAATGGCATCTAAAGCATCATTGCCAATTTGCATTGATTCTTTGACCAGGTCACGGCGCTCAATAAGGATATATCCAGGCATCAATGAATTCAGTAGCTTACGCTTTTCAATCTCTGAATCTGGCTTTTTGAACTCTATAGCGCCGAAATCAAGAATATCACCGCCGGCAATTTTGATTTTTGCATGAAGTATCGATTCAAAAGCGGTTTTGAACTCATCAAAAGTGAATCTGCTCAGATGATTGCAGCCGATAATTAGCGAAACACAAAGATTACAGCGCCCCTCTTCAATAAAAGAAGGGCGCGCGCCCTCCTTGGTCAGAGGGTTTCCGGTTCCTACAATTGACCAGTCGTAATCGCCTCGGCCCTTGTGTGTGTGCAGCTTAAAATCATGGCAGGCAATGGCTGTCTGGTTAAACTCAATCTGCCTGAAACTTTCAATTTCATTCAGCTTTCTCTGCATGGCGTGAACAGCGCCCAGCCATGCTGTCATGGCGGGAAAGCCGATCGTAAAAGCGCTGGAGAGCGCATTGGCATTCTGGATTTTAAGGTTTCGCAGAATAATATAAGAGTCTGAAATCATATCAAGACCTCACTCTGGCCTTCTATGAGCTTTTTGATATAAACAAGCTCTTCATCAGACAGCTTTATAGCATCATTGCCAGCGATTTTCTGATATGCCCTGATGACCCAGCGGGCTAGATCCATTAAGAATTCACTGATTTCAGTCTCTGAATTGCTGCGAACATCGGCATATAGATTATCGAGAATGACTTTCTGATATAAAGGGAGTCCGGCAAAGCGATCCTTGGTGCTCCAGCCAAATTCTGACGATCTGATTGCCCAGATCTTTCTGAGAATATCATCGAAAATATAGAGAATTATATTGTCTCTTCCACGACGAATATTGATGTTATTTATGTCTGCCTTGAAAAGCTTGTGGAGAGCCAGAAAATCTTCTTTATAAAATCCCGGCCACAGTATTTCGGCAAAAAAATTCTTTTTTGGCACCTTCACTTTTTCCCCGGACAAAACGGGCGGCGAACTTGACAAATAATAAGCTTTCCCTCGATTCGCTGCGTTCAAAACACTTACATTCTGGGGATTTGCTCCACCAAAGCCGACTTCTGTCAAATCAGGAATATCTTTGAATGAGGTTTTGCTATAGTCATTGTTTTTTCTGGCGTCTCTCAAGGCTTTTGCCTCTTCGCCAAATTTCATGCTTTGAATGCGCTTGCGCATTTCAAACATGATACCCGACGGCATAAGAACCGAAAGCAGGTGATAGCCACCACTTACCGGAAAGTAGACCTGCTTGAGCTTCGAACTTGTACTCAAGGCCCCGTCATAATTCTTAACTGCTAGAATCCCGTTTCTCAGCTCGTTATAACCAACATTGTCAGTATTTGAGAGCAATTCTTTAGCTTTGTCGGTTTCGTTTTCAATATGCCACAAGATTGTTTTTCCATCAGGCAATACAACGTTCAAGAAACTGTAATAACCTAAAACAGCCGCATTGCCCAACGCATCACATTCGACACGATCTATATTACCGCTTCTAAGAAATCCGTCATTTAGACGCCGCGTACTGGCAATCACTGGAGTTGTTCCAACTTTTTTCTCAGTGATTTTAATCTTTCCTCTCGAATTGGCCTGGGCAACCAAGTTAACGTTTTTATTCGCGCTTGGATGCACAAAAGTGCATGGATGCGTTGACAAACTCATTTGCCTGACTTTTCCTGCCATTTCTGCAAGCCAGACTTTCAAATGCTGTCTGACAACAGAGACTTTCTCTTCGAATGTCGAGCAGGTCGTTAAAGACTCGAGTTTTCGTTTTTCGAAGAACTCAATTATTTGGCTGTACACAAAGAGACCCTCCTTTATTTTTTTACCAGCCCGAAGACGGGTGAATATTCATAATTTGCAAACTCTTCATAGGTGGTAACTTCAATGCTGCCATACTTTCTGGCAGATTCCGAAGCAAAGCCGCCCGGGCTATAATCAGCAAGAATACCGTAATAATTACGATTTAGCCAGAGCTTGTCTTCGTCAATTTTATCAGGCAAATGTGTGATACTGAAAAGCTTTTCAACAGAGTAGAAGTCGCCGTTTTCATCTTTCTGCCTGAAAACAAAACCGGTATCTTCATCATCACTGTTCTCGGGTAATAAATACAAAGTTTCTGTTTTCATTCCAGCTCTGAATCTAGTTAACTGCTGCGGAAATCCTGTAAGCCACCAGCATTCAGATAGCCAGCCCATTGGCTTCTCAGGGCCTTTTGCGTCAAAATTCGCCAAGGTCTGCCCGGTAACATAGTGCTCAAGGTCAATTAAAGATTCTTCATGCTTCAGTTCGTGATTGCGGACTACGCGCGGAATCGAGTTAATACCTGAGATAAGCAGTTTTTCGTCGACAAGTTCTTTTAAATCGTGCGTTCTTAAAGCAACCGACTCTTCGTAACCCGGCCGATTAAAAACTTTTAAGTCATCTTTCCCAGCAGCCCTGTTTTTGAAACCCTTATAGTTGAACTGCATCACGGCAATATTGCTTTTGGGAAAAGCGCCTTTACGGTGTCTTCTTACACGTCCGGCCATCTGTATTATTGATCGGAAAGACGAAGGTTCTATCAAAGCCCAGCTGAAATCATGATCACGCCCGACTTCTTCAACCGGTGTTGCCACAAGAATGTAAATCAGATTTGTCTTTTTGCTTTTGTCAAGATGCCTCCGAATGTCAGGAGAATTAAAAATTTCATCAGAACTCTTTCTTTTCAGCAGCCTGTCGAGAAACTTTTCCTGAACATGACGCATAATAAGAACCTGCTGACTGTGATAAACCATTATTCTTACTTCGGTATCCTGCCCCCAGTCAGCGTTCATCAGATATCTGCCAAGATCGACACATGGCTTGATATTGGCAACACGAACTACTCCCCAGGAAACGGATTTGCCAGTTCTTTTATCTACTTCACAGTTATCAGCATGAAGCCTGATTATGTTGCCTCTTATCGCTTCGAAATATTGTTCTTCAATGCTCAGTTCAGAACCAGCAGAGTGCGAAACCTCGGCAATATAGCCACGGCATCTGACTGGTGATGTCTGAATTTTTTTGCACCTGCTCTCGGCAAATCTAGAATGTGCAGAAGCATATTCTGCCAGGCCTTCAGGTGTTTCAACCAATGTTAAGGACGCGATATCAGTTTTGAATTCATCGATCCAGGCACAGCCAACAACGGGGTTAAAATTCTTTGAAGCAGCATACAGTCTATAACCACTCTGGTAGGCATTGAAAAATCCCAGTGCCAGGTCAGGAGGTAGTGTAGCTGAAGAAAGCATTACTTTTCGGCCCAGCATTCCGGCAAGATGTATCAGACGACTAATGGCAATCAGGTCATTCCCGACAAAATCATCTATCTCGTCAATGACCAGATCGGAAGACATGAGCCTCAAGCCGGGTAAAATCTGGTGACCGCCCCTTGTTGATTCCGTGGCCGACATGATGTGATCTATAGTGCATACCAGAACCGGAGCATACAATAGATGCCGGTGTTTGTCTGTCTGAAGCACCGTTGCCAATTTTTCATCAGAAACATCGCAGTCGTAATCAAGAATTTCTTCAAGAATATTTTCTGAAGATTCAGATGAATAATCGTTTTCCATTGTGTTTTCGGCTCTTTGGTCCGAATCCTTTTTAAACAAATCTCTGATTGCTCTGCTTCCGATCAATACCGCCAGTTCGGTGCTGTCAAGGCCTATTTCGCTGCGATAAGCCTCGCCGGTCTGAAGAGTCAGTGTTCTCAGCCCCAGCGCGGTAATGTAACGCAGAGACGATCTGTCTGTTGAAATAGCCCGCATTATTTTTGCATTGGCAATGGTCTTTCCGCAACCTGTGCTTGCCATATTCAAAGCAAAAAAGCCCATTTTCGAGATGTCTTTTGCCGAGCCGCGCCAGACATCGATTTCTTCTACTGCTTTGTTTTGCCAGGCGAAATCCTGCGGACTTTTTTTTCGAATCTGCCTGACGTTATCTGTTCTGGGCATTTCTGTTTCAAAATCAGGTAGCTGATGAGCAATTCTGACGGCATTTTCCATTACTCCGACCAGATGCTCATCGAGCAACTGCTTCAATTGTATTTTGCCGTCAACTACACCGGTATTGGCATAGAGTTCGGAGTCCTTTTTCCAGTTTTCATCAGCACTTCTTGACGAATAATAATGATCGCCAAGCATGAGACATAATCTTGAAAAATACAGCACAACACGATACATGCCATTTTTCGTGATTTCTTTGAATTCTTCAGTCTTTTCCAGAGCTTTTGCGGCCCATCTTTTCAACTGTTTGTTCCAGACTGCGTTCATCGAAGGGAAGCCCTTAGGAAACTTATAGCAGGAGCGCTCATCGGGAGCAACTGATTCATTCCTGTAACCGAATTCTGAATTCAGTTGCTCAAAAAGCTTCTTGAAGTCTGGTAGTGGTTCGTTTCTATATTCCTTTAAAGCCTCATCATACAATATTGGCATTTTATGATGACTGAGAATCAGCCACATGATCATTGAGGCCAGCGGCGGCAGATTGCGTAAAGGATTGGAAATGCCCTCAACTGAACCTTTTTTATCGAGTTTCAGACTGAAGCCATCATCTTTAAGCTTTTGCAGCCATTCTTCATCAGTCCTGGCATCATTGATAAAATGTTTCAGCAGAACGCAGGAAATCCACTCATGCCGCAACGGGTCTCTTTGAGCCGATTTTGCAGTCAGCTTTTTCTGAAAACATTCAGACGATTTCCCAAAATCATGAAATAATGAGGCCAGTGCTGTTGCGGTCTTAATGTGCGGCAGCAGAAACCAGCTGTTTTCAGAGTCGTTTATGTGGTCTGCTTCTGTGTAGTTCGTCGGGCAAATACCTCGACTGTCAAACTTGTCTCTGTTACCGATCACCCACATTAGTTCAGTTGAAAGACGGCCGACGATTCTGTGACAGGCTACAGAGGTCTGTCTGGTGGCACATTTGCTTAACAGAATTTTAACCGCCTTCAGACCTTCCATTGTGATATGTGTTTTCCAGCTTCGAGAGCCTATTCGCTCTGCGAAACAGTCAAGAATCTGCCGCGTTCGTTTGCTCGCGGTTTTTTCGCATTCGGAAACAAAAATCACAATCATTTTACTGGCTCACCATATTGCGCGCAGACCAGTTTGATTGATTCGATCATAATGTCTATGGCACCATACCGGTCTATAAAAAGATCCATCAGGGTTTCTCTGAATTTTCTTTCATCATCGCCTCTAAGAACGCAGACAAAGGCGGTCGGCAGAACTATCGCATCTTTTATCAGATCGGCTATATCAAAAACCAGAGCCCCGCGCCTGGTTTTTCCATGCATAACAGCAAAGGAATGAGAAATTCCCAGAGTCCAGAGGGCGGTTGCAGCCAGTCCGTAAGCAAGATAGTTGCCATGATTCAAAAAGACATTCGCTCCATCTGCCGACTCATGGTCACGCTTAAATGAGCCAAAGCCAGTTGCCCGGACAATGTATGCATATATTCTTTTAGTCGTTCTACCTTCTATTTCGAGAAGGTTTTGCACTGAAGACGCCTTTTCGATACTGGCCTGCATATCTGATACTATCGATTCAAAAGCTTCATCATCGGCATAGATTCCGTATTCCTTGAATAGAGGCTCTTTTTTCCAGATGTTGATGATGTTACTCAAACGTATTATCTGTAACTCTTTTGCAACCTGAAGACGTTTGGCCGGATCAAACCAGAATGACAGCCATGACTGTACATACTCGGTCGGGCGATATTCGCTTTGAGGAGAAAGCCAGTCTACTTCAGTGCCTGCAAAAAGAGGCGTTCCGTCGCCGCCGCAAAAACCGATCATAACTCCGGCTGACGCCAGCATTCTAACGGCAGATTGCGTGATGGAAGTTCCGGTGCCCAGTAAGATCACCGAAGTATTGGCAATAGGGATATTCCAGTATGCCTGTTTGTCTTTTGCCTGGGTGATGTACTCAACACGCCCGCCATTCTGTAAAACACGACAGTATTCAAGATAATAAATGTTAGCGCGTTTTGACTGCAGAATAGCCTTTAGATGCTTTTTTTCAGCTAGTAAATTGGTTACTATTTTCTTTTTCATGAATGAAAATCACCGGCTTTATATCTCCAAACAAGATTAGCACATAATTATTTACCAGCTACCAAAATAATTGCAGCGGTGCTTCTAAAGTATGCTGTCGCTTCTAAAAGCAGCGTTTTCCTTCTTTTTTTATGCAGGTGCGATTGCAGCGGTAGCAGATTTCGTTGGCAAGATAGCCGCCGGCAAAATATTCTCTGAAGTTGCCTAGAGTTGTTTCGGCAATATTACGCAGTGCTTCTGCGGTAAAAAAGGCCTGATGCGAAGTGACGATAACGTTAGGAAAAGTCAGCAGCCTGGCAAGCACATCATCTGCAATCATTTCTGAAGATCTGTCTTCAAAGAAGTAGTCGCTTTCTTCTTCGTAGACGTCGAGCCCGGCGCTGCCGATGCGGCCTGATTTGAGGCCTTTAATCAGAGCAACGGTGTCGATAAGCTTGCCGCGGCCGGTGTTGATGATCATAACTCCGGGTTTCATCTGCTCAA
The DNA here is from genome assembly GCA_001787855.1 of Candidatus Riflebacteria bacterium GWC2_50_8. Classification (GTDB taxonomy): domain Bacteria; phylum Muiribacteriota; class Ozemobacteria; order Ozemobacterales; family Ozemobacteraceae; genus Rifleibacterium. The sequence goes on from MFYY01000214.1 coordinate 9,941, forward strand.
TGGCTGTATGGTTTATGAGATAACTGGTTTCGGGAGTAAGCGGGCAGTGCAGCGAGATAATGTCAGATGTGGCATATAGTTCGGGTAACTGCACGTAGCGCAAACCGGTTGTTTGGGCATACGATTCATCCGGGCGCGGGTCGCAGGCAAGAATATTCATGCCAAAGCCTTTTAAAATGTCGATCAGGCACCTCGCAATTTTGCCGGTGCCGACAATTCCGGCAGTTTTACCGAACATGTCGAAGCCAAGCAGACCGTTTATCGAGAAGTTGCCTTCGCGGGTGCGCATATAGGCCTTATGAATCTTGCGGTTAAGAGTCATCATCATGGCAACCGCGTGCTCGGCTACTGCATATGGCGAATAAGCCGGGACGCGCGTTACGTGGATCCTTTCAAAGGCTGCCTTAAAGTCGACGTTGTTATATCCGGCGCAGCGCAGGCCGATAACCTCGACGCCGCTTTTGACCAGGTGCTCGATGACACTGGCGTTGATGTCATCATTTACAAAAACGCAGACGCCGGCAAAGCCGCTGGCAAGATCAACGGTCTGCGGGGTCAGTTTCGCGTCAAAATAGCTGATATCAAAGCCATAGTCGAGGTTTACCGTGTTGAATGATTTCTGGTCATAGGGTTTCGCATCGAAGAAGGCTATTTTTCTGCTCATCACTGCAGTCTCCTTATGCTTGCATTTATCTATGTATTTCACAGCAGAATATAATCAAAATTTACAGGATTGCCAGTTATGTGACAGAAGGCGGGTCGACAGTGTTGTGAAATTGGTGCGCCTGCTATATGCAATGGTAGTTTCGTATGAATGAAAGTGTGGCAATAAATGAGTATTGTTGATTTCGCTCCTTTTCACGGCGAAGAAAGTTAATTTGCTCTCAGGCTGTACTTGACATGCTATTTTGATCAGATTATACCCTTTACATGTAGATCGATATTCTTGACGCAGGAGAAAAAAAATGGCGCAGCGAGGTATTCGCGAATATCACGGGAAAAGAATGCTGGCAAGGCATCTTGACAGTTTTATCAAACAGAGCATCGGTTATGATGGCCGTATCGTGCTGGTTGACAGTAGCACTGACTGGAAAAAGCTTGAAAAAGAAAACCCCTGGCTGAAAAAAGAGAAGCTGGTAGCAAAGCCTGATCAGCTTTTTGGTAAACGTGGAAAACACGGTCTGGTTCTGGTTAACAAAAATTTTGCCGATACCCGCAAATGGATCGAAGAACGACTTGGCAAAAAACAGGTCGTAAACGGCATCGAAGGCACGCTGACGCACTTTATCATCGAGCCCTGCGTCGCTCATGAAGCAGAATATTATGCCGCGATCAAATCATCGGCCGAATGTGACTACATTTATTTCTCGCTTGAAGGCGGCATCAACGTTGAAGAAAACTGGGACAAGGTCGTGACTATCAAAGTTCCGATCATTGGCGGAATTGAAGCTGTTGCCGCTGACGTCGATGCGGCCATGCCCAAGGAACTCGGCGAAAACAAAAAAATGGTCGCCAACTTCCTGCGCGGCCTCTATCGCTATTTTTCCTCCATGCACTTTGCCTACCTCGAAATCAATCCGTTCGCAATCGCCGGCAAAAGCATCATTCCGCTGGATATGGTTGCCAAACTTGACGACACCGCTGAATTTCTCTGTTCCGAAATGTGGGGCAGTGATATCGAGTTCCCGGCCGCTTTTGGCCAGAATCTCAGCCCTGAAGAGGCAAAGATTCGCGAACTCGATGCGCTCTCAGGTGCTTCACTTAAATTGACTCTGCTCAATCCCGATGGCATTATCTGGAACATGGTCGCCGGTGGCGGTGCGTCAGTTATCTACGCTGACACGGTCTGCGACCTTGGTTATGCCAAAGAACTCGCGATGTACGGCGAGTATTCAGGCAATCCGAGCACCAGCCTGACTTATGAATACGCCAAGGTTGTGCTCGACCTGATGACGCGCAAACCTGACAAAAAAGGGCGCCCCAAGACCCTTATTCTCGGCGGCGGTATTGCGAATTTTACCGACGTAGCCAAAACCTTTACCGGTATCATCAAAGCTCTCAATGAGTTTGGTGACAAACTAAAGAAGGTTAAGGCC
>MFYY01000214.1:12065-17292 GCA_001787855.1 Candidatus Riflebacteria bacterium GWC2_50_8
CTCGCCAACCTCAAGGCGGCAGTCGACAAGCTCGGCGTGCCGATCGCAGTTCATGGCCCGGAATACCACATGACCCGCGTCGTATCAGACGCCCTCAAATTCTGAGAATAAGGAAGGAATCGCACTATGAGTCGTCCAGATTATCTGCTTTTCGATAGAAACACCAGAGCGCTGGTCTATGGCCTGCAGACGAAGGCCGTGCAGCGCATGCTCGATTTTGACTACTGCTGTCGCCGCGATACTCCCTCAGTCGGGGGCATGATTGATGCCGGCAAATCAGGTTCTGAAAAAATGTTTTGGGGCAAAAAAGAGATCTTTATCCCGATTTACCCTGATATCAAAACTGCTCTGCAGGAAAATGCCGACATCGATGTTTTCATCAATTTCGCTTCGTTCAGAAGCGCCTACGATACCACTCTTGAATCGATGACCTTTGACCAGATCCGAACTGTCGTTGTGATTGCCGAGGGCATTCCCGAGCGTCAGGCCCGCCACCTGCGAGCTGTTTCGCAGCAGCGCGGCAAAGTTATCATCGGGCCAGCCACGGTCGGTGGCATTACCGCTGGCGCTTTCAAGGTCGCCAATACCGGTGGCACAATTGAGAGTATCATTGAATCCAAGCTGCACCGCCCCGGCTCTGTGGGATTTGTCAGCAAGTCCGGCGGCATGTCTAATGAAGCATATAACATCGTTGCGCTCAACACCGACGGCCTCTATGAGGGCGTGGCGATAGGCGGCGACGCTTATGCCGGTTCCACCCTGCTTGAGCACCTGCTGCGCTTCGAAGCCAACCCGGCAATCAAAATGCTGGTCTGCCTCGGCGAAGTCGGCGGCGAAGAAGAGTGGAGCATTGTTGAAGCGGTCAAGTCAAAAAAGATCACCAAGCCTCTGGTAATGTGGGTGACCGGAACCTCAATCAAACACATGCCGAAGGGCATTCAGTTCGGTCACGCCGGCGCCAAGGCTGATGCCGCGCGCGAAACAGCCGAAGCAAAGAATGCGGCGCTGCGCGAAGTTGGCGTTGTTGTGCCTGAATCGTTTGATGATTACGACAAGGCGATCAAAACCACTTACGACAAACTGGTTAAAAAAGGCGTTATCAAGCCCGCTGCCGATGTTAAGCCGCCGGTAATTCCGATGGATTATGCGGAAGCGGTTGCGCGCAATCTCGTGCGCAAGCCGACCAACTTTACCTGCACTATTTCCGACGATTCAAAAGATGAGCTGCTCTATGCCGGCCATAAGATCAGCAAAATTATCGGTGAAAATTACACGCTCGGCGAAACCATCGGCCTGCTCTGGTTCAAAGAGCGCCTGCCGCTCTGGGCTGCCGAGTTTATGGAAATCGTGCTCAAGCTTTGTGCCGATCACGGCCCGGCCGTTTCCGGCGCGCACAACACCATAGTTACTGCCCGTGCCGGTCGCGATCTGATGAGTTCTGTGGCCGCCGGTCTGCTTACTATCGGTCCGCGCTTTGGTGGCGCGGTTGCCGGTGCAGCACTGATGTTCAAGGACGCTGTTGATCAGGGCCAGACCCCGCAGCAGTTTATTTCGGTCATGAAGAAGAAAAACATCAAGATTCAGGGAATCGGCCATCGCATTAAAAGCCTGAAGAACCCTGATATGCGCGTTGAACTGCTCAAGGAATATGCACGCAAGAATTTTCCGAAGACCAGGCTGCTTGATTACGCGCTCGAAGTTGAAAAGCTGACCTCTGCCAAGAAAGACACGCTGATTCTCAATGTCGATGGCGCAATTGGCGTTCTGTCGGTCGACATGATGCAGGGTCTCGGCTGGGATGAAGCCAGAATTCAGTCGGTAGTTGACAGTGGCGGGCTCAACGGCCTGTTCCTGCTTGGTCGAACCATCGGCATGATCGGGCACTACATGGATCAGAATCGCCAAAAAGCGGCGTTGTATCGTCACCCATGGGATGACATTCTCTACGATCTTCCGGTCGCAGATTAACGTAAATCAGACAGTGTGAAACAGGCCGCCGGGGAAACCCGGCGGCTTTTCATTACGGCTTGCGGCAGGCGGCAGTCAAATTGGCTTGCGGCCACTAATGACACGCGTCAGAATTATGATGATTGCCACAACGAGCAGGATGTGAATAAATCCGTTGATCGTATATGATGAAACCATCCCCAGCAGCCAGCCTAATATCAATATTGTTGCAATCAAATTAAGCATATAAGACACCTTTCTTTCTCAACGTGTGACCGACGAGCGTTTGGGCTTTGTAAAACATGGCAGTAATCCTTTCGCTGCTAACATTAATCTTTATTTCCACTTCTAATTTACAATTCATGAAGGGGAATTGAAATCCTTGACTGCCTCCATAATGCTGGTGACAAATCACTACCGATTACACCTTTTGCTGTTCTGGCATTGGCCGGTGACTGGACAAAAGGCTGCTTTGTAATTATGCTTAGCTGGTAGAGGAAAAAGTTGTATCTATGAGGTTTGTGGGATCTATTATCGTTATCACGCTTATTCTGGCGCTGACTTTTTATTTTTTTTATGGTCAGGCCGGCTCTGGCGTTGCTGGCAAACTCGATGTTGAAGGTCTGTTTGACGCGGTTGGCGTCCAGCTCAACGAGAATCTGCAGCGAGATATTGTCGCTTACCGTGAAATATACGCTAATCAGGGGTTCATGACCCTGTACCGAGAATGTTACAACATCGCTCTTGATTCGCAGAAATTTGATTTTGATCGCCAGTTCGCGGCAGTCAGTTGTCTGCTCGTAATAAGTCAGTATGAGCTTGATTCAGGAAGCTTGCGCGCCAGTGCGCAGCGACTTTTCATTAATTTCTGCCGGATGAGTCTGGTTGACAAGATCATCGCTGTGCAGATCAACGAAATTACCGAAAATTACGGGCTGTTTTCCGATAACTCGGAAGTGAAGCAGCTCTGGAACGATTACCTGCAATATGTCTGGGATCGCGAGGTCAGGCCGCGGATCAGGCGCTATGGCGTAATTGATGAACATGACCAGAAATTTATCAAGCTCCGTGACAGTTTTGCTGCCGAAACCGCTGCACTGTTGAATCGCCACGGTAAGACCATGGACTGATATTCCCGCCGAATCTATAAGCGCAAGGTTGGCTGTTAACTGCTCGGTCAGACTTTGTATTTTTTCAGGCCGACGCTGAAAAGCTGGCTCATTTCGGGGCTGAAACTGCCATTGGCCATGTGAATGGTTATGTTGGGCATGGGCAGGTGTTTGCCGTTAAAGAATCTTTCGACTTCGAGCATTGCCAGATGTGATTGCTCACCCTCTTTCGGCAACACAAACTGCAGGCGTTTCAAGCCAAAATTGCAGGGTTTGAGATACTCAAGCACTTCGTAAAAGCGTGAGCTTGGAATTATAAAGCAGAACCGCCCACCGTAAGGCAGCAGATAGCTGGCAGCTTCGACAAAATCCTTGAGAGTACCGTTAAGCTCATGTCGAGCACTGGCTCGTCCCGGTCGAGTTGGCAGGCGGCCGCTTCCTGCCTGAAAATATGGTGGATTTGACACGACCAGATCGCAGCTTTCCGGCAGAATATGGGCTGGAATGTCGCGAACATCAAGCTGTTCAAAACTGATGTCACTGAAATGTTTGTTGAGGTGGCAGTTGCGCTGAGAAAGCTCGACGAGGTCTTCCTGCAGCTCGTAGCCAGTCATCAGCAGGCCGCTGTGACGATATTTGATGAGAAAAGCGAGAATGCCGCTGCCAGCGCCGAGATCGGCGGCAGTATTCATGTCAGCGCTGAATTTAACAAAATTGGCGAGCAGCAGCGTGTCGATGGCAAAAGCGGTGCCATCGATCTTCTGAATCAGCTTCAGGTCGGTGCCAGGTATGGTATCGAGACGTTCGTCGACGTCGAGTAATGGTTGTTCCATTGCAGGCAAGGTTATAACAGCCGCCGAAAATCTGCAACCAGAACCTGAATAATTTGCGACACCATCAGTTGTTGTTGGTCATTTTTCTTTTGTGGAAGAATCTGGTAAAATATAACAAACAGAGTGTGAAAGGATCGTCGATCATGACCACAGGAAATGCTGGTGCCGGATCTGCTATAAGTAAGAGCTGGCTGATTCTGCTGGCTGTATTGTGTTTGCTGCCTTTGTCAGGTTTTGCTGAGCCAGGTGCCGGCAGCCATGCCATTGCTCCCGAGCATCCGATCAGATTCACGATCATGCATACCAACGACTTTCATTCACAGATGACCGGCCTTGGTCCCGATCTGCTCTTTACGCCGCGTGCCGGCGATGATGACCCGGTTCTCGGGCATGCTGCGCGTCTCATGACCGCCATTCGCAGTGTACGCGCCAACCGGATGCGCCATGGGCATTCGGTAATGCTGTTCGATGCAGGCGATGCACTTTTTGGCACCCTGTTTCACATGCTGGCGCCAAGCGCTAATTCCAGCTATGCTCCCGAATACCGGTTTTTTCATGAAGCCGGTTACGATGCGATGAGCCTTGGCAACCACGATTTTGATGCCGACGAACAAGGCCTGGCGCTGGCGCTTGAGAAAGCTCAGAAAGCCGGTTATATCCTGCCTTTTGTTACTACTAATCTGCGCTTTGCTCAGGAAGCCGCAACAACGAATTCTTTGCACCGTTTTGCAGTTTCTGGCGGTCCAGCAGCAACTCAGGCTGCTTTTCAGGAATTTCAGGTCAGGCTGTTACCTGGCGGTGCCGATCAACCGCCAATTCGCGTTGGCATTCTCGGCATGGTAGGTCCTAATGCCGCTCAACTTTGCACTACCACGCGTAAATCTGTGCAGTTTGTCGGTTTTGATGACAAGACGACCAAAGCTGACGAAAAGGCTTTTCATGCTTTTGTTCAAAGCAAGGTTGATCTGCTGCGCCGCGAACAGCAGTGCCATATAGTTGTTGTGCTTCTGCACGGGGGCACTCCGGAAGACGAGAATCTGGCCGGAGCAGTTAAAGGTATAGATCTGATCGTCGCCGGTCATACTCATCAGGCTTATAACCGAAAGGTTGGCAACACGCTGATTGCTCAGGCCGGTCATGGCGGCGCCAACCTTGGTGTGCTCGACCTCGAATACAATGGTTCGGGTCTCCGTCTGCTGAATCAGGGAAATTCGACAATCGCTATTGACGACAGTATTCCTGCCGATCCCGAAGTTCTCGCCTGGCTGAAAAAGACGACCCGCGAAGTAGACCGCCTGATCAGGCCATCAGGCTTCGCTGTAAACGAGCCGATTTGCA
>MFYY01000214.1:17304-24359 GCA_001787855.1 Candidatus Riflebacteria bacterium GWC2_50_8
ACCGCCGCAAGGCGAGTTTTCCCAATAATCATGCTGCAGTTTATACCGCAACCAACCTGCTTCGAGCAGTTAACCGCCGCATGGAAAACCCTGTTGATATCTATTTTTCGACTTACGGCCTGGTTCGTTCAGAATACCTGACGGTCAATGGTGACCCGACGATGTATGCTTTTTCTGATATCTTCAGATTTTCGCCGCTCGGTTTTGCTGCCGACGGTTCGCCGGGCGCGCCAATAGTCATTTTTTCGCTCTCGCGTGCAGAAACCAAGCTGCTGTTAGAGATTCTAACCTGGCAGAGCAAGAAGTTTCCTGTCTATGAGCCGGTTGTATCTGACAACCTGCGCTACACCATCAACACGCATGGCATTCCTCTCGCCAACAAGGTTTCTGATCTTGAACTCGACGGCAAATCTTTTCTGCACTGGCCCCGTCGCATCCGCATTGCCGCTACGCTCTTTTGCGCGCAGAACCTGCTTAAAATCCGCAATTTAACCAAAGGTGTGATTCGCATTACGCCCCGCGATGATGACGGAAACGAGCTGACCGAATTCCCCGATTCCGGTTTGCCGCGCGAACACATTCTTCTGGCTGATGAACTGTCTCGCATTCAACATGGCGAAGTCAGTATGCCTGTAGAAATGCCATAACCTGCAGCTGATATTGCCACAATTAAGAGGGGCAACGTCAATCACTCTGTGAAGATGCCTTGCATTCAGGAAAAAGCTGTTAAATAATCAGCTTGTTATCTTTTGACCTGCAGCAATAACCGATCTGATTGCGCGCGAAACCCATATCAGGCCTATTGTTCCGACTGTAAGGTCGGTGATCAGTCTTGCCACGAAAATTCCTCTGATGCCATCATAATGCGCGCCGGCATATGAAAGGGGAATCAGCAGGACCAGCACGCGCAGAGCGTTGAGCGCGGTGGCCGCTGCCGGGCGATGCATGCCGGTCATGATAAAGCCGCAGTAGCGGTGCACTTCCATCATGCCGTAGCCAAAAGAAATGATGCGGATGTACATGATGAGAATCCGGCTCACCTCGGGATCATCGGTGAAAACTCGCGAAAGCAGGGGAGCTGCCAGATAAAATACTACCGCGATAAAGCCACCATAAACGATGGCAAATGTCGAAGCGACGGTTTTGCCTTCGCGGATGCGGTCGATACGGCCAGCTCCGAGGTTCTGGCTGATGTAGGGCGTCATCGAAATGCCCAGCGCCATCGGAACCACGAACGCAAACATTTCGATTCTGCTCGCCGCACCGGCGGCAGCAACAGCCTGGTGGCCGTATTTGCTGAGCAGGGCGGTGATTATCGCTGCCGAAATCGGCATTAGCATCATGCTCAGACCACTTGGAATCGCGAAGCCGAGAATGCTGCGACACGACTGCAAAAACAGTGGCAGACTTCCCAACCGGAATTTCAGCAGCTGGTGCTTGCTCCAGAGCAGGTATAGCAGCCAGGTTGTCGAAATTGCCTGAGAGATAACCGTTGCCAGAGCCGCGCCCATAATACCAAGCGCCGGAAACCCGAACCAGCCAAAAATCATGATCGGGTCGAGAACGACATTGATTGCCATGCCGAGAACCATAAAACGGCTGGCGCCCTTTGAATCTCCGGAAGCAATGAGAATGCCGTTGCCCATCATCGGCAGCGCCATTGATAAAGCGCCGAGATACCAGGTGCGCATGTATTCGCCGATGAGCGGCAGGGTAAGCGCATCGGCGCCCAGGCGGGTAAACACCGGTTCGATGGTGTTATAGCCGACAATAGCCATGAGCACCGCAACAATCATTGTGAACAGAACGCCATGGGTGACGATGCGGCTGGCAGTTTCGTGGTCGATTTTGCCGATGGCGTGCGAAGAAAGCGTGGTGACGCCGGTGCCAATGCTGCCGGCAACGAAAGTCAGCAGCATGATGACCGGAAAAGTGAAGCCCATTGCCGCCAGCGGCACCGTTCCGAGTAGCGAAACATACCAGGTGTCGGCAAGGTTGTAGGCGCTCATGGCGATGGTCCCGGCCAGCATCGGAAAAGCCATGCGGAACAGCGTGCGTTTGACGCTGCCATGCGTAAGTTGTGGCACTTCGGGTGTAACTTTCATTGACTAAGTATTATAGCAGTAACAGGATGCTAACACATCTGCTGCAATCAGGCTATCGCAATTGCCTGACAAAATTAGCTGGTAGGCTTATTTTATCGGGATCAGGAAATTGCGCGCGATTTCAGGTATCTGCACAGCTTGACAATGAAGTTGCGATAAAATAACATAATCACATGTTGATATCTTATTTGCTGACAGGCTAAGGACGGAGATAAATAATGCTGAGTCAAACCAGTGTACACGTCATAAGGGCTCTCACCTGGCTCGCCTCACAACCGGCCGATCAATTTGTCGGCGCGGCCGCTATTGCTGCTGCGACTGGCGCGCCACAGAATTACCTGAGCAAGTTACTGCTACAATGTTGCCAGGCTGGCCTGCTGGAGTCGCAGCGTGGCGCTGGCGGTGGGGTAAAACTGGCGATGGCTGCTGATAAAATCACCTTGCTGCAGATTGTTGAACCGGTTGAACATCTCAGCCAGCGGCGCAGTTGTTTTGTCGGTCAGCTTTGCTGCGGCCCGCAACCTTGCTCTTATCATAACAGCTGGACAAAGTTACATTCTGACTTTGTCGAGTTTCTTCAATCGATCACACTGGCCGCTCTGGTAAAGGAAAGCGAGTGGCAGAAGGCCTCAGGAAAACAAGCGAAAAAGGGAGGAAAGAAGAAGTAATGCAGATTCAATTGAATGCTGGGGATGTCTTTAAAGCAGCTATAATGCTGGAAGAGCGTGCGGTAAAATTCTATGTAGCAGCGGCTGAAGCTGCTGACGGCCGGTCGCGAAAATTACTGGAGAATCTGGCTGAAATGGAACGCGGCCACGCACGACAGTTCAGCACTCTACTTGCCGAAGCGATGGACAGCAAACTTGCTGTTGCTGAACCGCCAGATCAGGATGCTGACGATTTTCTGCAGGCGCTGACTTCTGACCGCATCATTACCCGGGAGTGTCAGGTTGTTGCCAGTGACACTTATGATGTTATTCTTGAAAAAGCAATGCTGATCGAAAAGAACTCGGTATTTTTTTATACAACCGTTAAGGAGATCATGCAGAGCCGCATGTCTGCAGGCGCGGTTGATCGCATTATTCATGAAGAAGTATCGCATTTCAGTATGCTGAGCGAAGCGTTGAAAGAATGGCGCTGGCAGAGATAAAGCTACGGAGTGATTCTGTGACAAAATCATATAAATTGAATTCTGAACAGTTTGCCGCCGCCTTTGCCAACTTGCAGACGCGTTGCAGTGTTTTTGGCCCGAAGCGGTTTGCCGGGCGCGGGCGCTTTTCTGATGATGACCTGATCAGATACGCACCACTGTCCTCAATTGACGAGCTTGAGCTTGCTGAAAAGAGCTGGTTTTCTCCCAAAGAGCTGGTTTTTCCGCCAGATGAAACGCTTTTTTACTTTAACGGGCAGCAGTTTACCGAAGCAACGTTGCCCGATAATGCTGAGATAGTCGTGCTGCTGCGCCCCTGCGATATAAACGGAATCGACCGGCTCGATCGCATGTTCCTCACAAATGCTGGTGTCGTCGACCCTTATTACCAGCGCCGGCGTCAGCGGCTGCACTTTTTTATGATCGAATGCCGCGAATCATTTGAAAACTGCTTCTGTGTTTCGATGCAGGCCAATCGCAGCAGCAACTACGAAGTTGCTTTGCGTTTTACAGATGGTGCGGTCGAAGTCGAAGTTGCCGGCGGCCCGTTTGCTGACATATTTGCCAGCCTCGGCGAGGAGTCAGCTTTCAAGCCTGAATTTGTCAGCGAAAACAGGGTGAAAGTGGAGCTGCCGAACATCGAGCAGATGCCGCCAGAAGCCTATACCGACAAATTATGGGATGAATACGACAGCCGCTGCATTGCCTGCGGCCGCTGTAATACTTCATGTGTGACCTGCAGCTGCTTTACCACCAGCGACCTGTTCTATGGTGACAGCCGCAACTGCGGCGAGCGGCGCCGGGTCTGGGATGGTTGCCATCTCGACGGCTTTTGCGACATGGCCGGGGGCCATACCTTTCGCAAGGGAAAGGGCGAGCGCATGCGTTTCAAGACCTTTCACAAGATTTATGACTATAAAAAACGCTTTGGTGTTGATATGTGTGTCGGTTGCGGGCGCTGCGACGACGTCTGTCCCGAGTATATTTCTTTTTCCAGCTGCATAAACAAGCTCAGTGCCAGGCTGAAAGCAGGTGATAAAGAATGACCACAAATGTTGCTGAAAACCCTTATCTTCCCTTTGCAGCCCGAATTGTTGAGGTCAGACCGGAGACTGACTGCGAATTCACGATGACCGTGCAGGCCGCCTGCGCCATCACGCCCGGGCAGTTTTTTCAGGTTTCATTGCCGCGCATAGGTGAAGCGCCAATTTCGATCAGCAATTATGGCCCGGACTGGATTCAATTTACCATCCGGGCGGTTGGGCGTTTGACCTCTGCAATTCAGCATTTGCGGGTTGGTGACAACCTGTTCATCCGTGGCCCATACGGCACCGGGTTTCCGGTTGACCGTTTAAAAGACAGTCATCTGGTAATAGTTGCCGGTGGCTCTGGTGTTGCGCCGGTTCGCCCATTGATCGAACAGGTGGTCAGTGGCCGCCTGCCGGTAAAAAAACTCGAACTGATAGTCGGTTTCAAGGACAGTGCCAGCATTATCTTTGCCGACGATCTTGCCGCCTGGGCGAAGAAGTGCAGCCTCATTTTAACTGTCGACAAGCCTGAAGAAGGCTGGAGCGGTGCGACTGGTCTGGTGACAGAGCATATCAGAAAATTGCATTTTTCTTCGTCTGAAGATTTGCAGGTTGTCGTGGTTGGTCCGCCGGTAATGATGAAGTTTGCCACAGCTGAGTTCAGATTGCTGCAGGTTCCGGCCGAGCGCATCTGGGTGTCGTTTGAGCGCCTGATGTCATGCGGTCTCGGCAAATGTGGCCACTGCAAGATTGATTATACTTATGTCTGCGTCGACGGCCCGGTGCTCAATTACAGCCATGCCGCCAGCCTCATTGATTGAGAGGTAAAACCAATGTCACTCGACCTTAATCGTAAGAAAGTAACCAAAAACGCTTTTCGCATTACCAAACGCCGCAACTATACTGCGCTGCGCGTGCGGGTTCCCGGAGGTCATCTCGATGCGCGGCTTTTATCAGCCATAGCCGGACTGGCCGACAAGTATGGCGATGGCACTCTGCATATCACGACGCGCCAGGGTTTTGAGATTCCCAATATTCCGTTTGCGCGCATGCAGGAGGTTAATAAAGATCTGCAACTGCTGCTCAATGAGTTTCAGGTTAAGAATGGCGTCAAGATCGAAAATTTGTCAGCCGGTTATCCGGCTGCCGGCATGCGAAATATTTCGGCCTGCGTCGGCAACCGTGTCTGTCCGTTTGCCAATACCGACACGACTGCGATGGCGCAGCGGCTTGAGGGTCTGCTGTTTCCGGACGATCTGCATGTTAAGGTGGCGATAACCGGTTGTCCGAACGACTGTATCAAGGCGCACATGCAGGATTTCGGCATAATTGGCATCTGCGAGCCTGAATACAGCTACGATGACTGTATCGGCTGCGAAGCCTGCGTTAAAGCCTGCGAGCGCAAAGTGACCGGGGCGCTGCGCATGCAGAACGGCAAGGTTTATCGCGATGAGCGGCGCTGCATCGGCTGTGGTGAATGTGTGCTGGCCTGTCCGACGGCCGCCTGGACCCGCCGCCCCGGCCGATTATACCGGGTGCTGATCATGGGTCGCACCGGCAAACGCAACCCGCGCCTGGCCATGCCGTTTCTCGATCGAGTAAGCGAAGATGTTGTCTGCCAGCTCATAGTTAATACGCTTCCTTACGCGGAAAAGCATCGCCTCAAGTGCATTCCGAAAGAACACATCGGCTACATTGTCGATCGCACCGGCCTGGCGCAGTTCAAGGAAGAAGTTCTCGCCGGTATCAAGTTCAACCTCGAGGCCCGCATTGCCAAAACCATGCAGTGGCCGGGTTACAACACTCTCAACGATGCGAATTTTGTGTCGGCTCTGCGCAAAGCTCCGACATGATCATAATCAGTGAGGTCAAAGCATGCATCAGGAAACATTGAGCAAACTTTATGGCCTGGCAAAAACCAGGCTTCAGTGGTAGGGTTCGGCAGTCTTCTTGGTGATGCCCTGGTTCCAGGCGGTGGCTAATGGTCGCCGGCCGCGAAGTTAAAACTCAAGGTTGAGACTGGCGGTGTAAGGGTTGTCTTTGCTGAGTCTGTAAAATGAAGCCACAAAACAATCTGATTTCTCGAACTGTGGTTTTGGACGGATCAGCTCTGCTCTGCCTCGGAATTCATGATCTCTGCAAACTGTTCATCAAGAAATCGCTTTAACTGCGCTTTTTCATCGGCAAGTTGCTGCATAAGCTCTCTATGGTCTTTTTTTTCGAAGGCTCGGCAATCCCGTATAAACGTTTTGAAATGAATTTTCTGCAAAACCTTCCAGTCTGAAAACAAAACATGCAGTTTTGATGCTTATGCCGCCTTCTCATCAAGAACTTCTGCAATCCATTTGTTAATGCTTTTTCCGGCCTGAAGAGCGGCACAGGCTATTTTCCGATGCAGTTCTGTGTTCAGGCGCAATATCAGTTTGCCTGAAAATGGCTTCTCAGGGGCTCTTTTATGCTTCTTGCACATGTCCAGATAATCATCTACTGAATCTTCCATTGCCTGGCGGAGTTCAGAGACAGACTCTCCCTGAAAGGTTATTACATCACGAATACAAATGATTTCTCCATGGAAAATATCTGCTTCATCATCAAATTCGACCTGTCCGACATAACCTTTGTATTTCAGCATGACTTTACCCCCGCATTCATTAAAAACCGTTTTACCGATGTGACAGCTCCCCGGTCCGTTTCTTTCTGGGGGTGCGGCCGATGAAATGTCGCAAAAACCCCGTTCAGAATAAATCTGACCCGTGATCCATTGCCTTCTTC
>MFYY01000215.1:0-2117 GCA_001787855.1 Candidatus Riflebacteria bacterium GWC2_50_8
AAAGTTGAGTTTCTTGAGTCAATCGTGCCAATCATCAGGTTTCATCATGAACGCTACGACGGGAAGGGTTATCCGTCTGGTTTAAGCGGCGAGAGCATACCTTTGCTGGCTCGCATTGTCAGCGTTGTTGATACTTTTGACGCAATGACCACTGACCGCCCATATCGCAAGGCGATGAGCATCGAAGAGGCTCTGGTCGAGATTGAGCGCTGCTCTGGCAGCCAGTTTGATCCTGCCATCGCTGCGCATTTTGTCCGCATGATAAAACGAGAAAACGAGCAGAAAAAATCATGAAATTTTTGCGTGATTCAAGGCTCCCCGAGCGAATACTTGTTTTTATTACCATTCTTGCAATCAGCAGCTTCGCATACTATTTCACGATAGCCGAAGTTGAAGAGATCGAGGATCGTTTCGATAACCGGCGCGTAATGCTGGTAAAGATGCTGGCGCGCGAAGTTGTCGATCTGCTGGATCGCCGCCTCGACCTGTCGCCCCGCCTCTCTAACCTTCTGGCCGAAGAGGCGATTGCTTATGCCGCAGTTCAGCAGGCAGATGGTGCATTGCTGGCGCGCGCCGAGAATTATTCGATGCCGGTTGGTGTGCTCGAAAAGATCGAAGAAGAGGCGCTGAAAACACCGCATCTCAAGCTTATTCCCTTCAAAGACACTTCGCGCACGATAACGCTTGTCGAAGCTGCGATTCCACTCATTGCCGGAAACGGTAAAAAAGTTATACTGCGCGTTGGATTTTTCAAAGAAGCTGAAGAACAGAGGGTTTCTCAGGTTCGCTTTCGCAATACCCTGGTCTTTTCACTGGCTCTGCTGGGGCTGGCTGCTTACTGGTTTATCAGAAAGCATCACGCATCTAATTTGCAGCACACCTTACTTGGCGGGTCTGCGCTTCTGATTCTTCTATTGTTTATGGCCTCGCGGGTTACTTTGCACAGCTGGTATGAACAAAACTGGCGCGAATCTTTTATTCGTCACTCTCTATATGTCGCCAAGATGCTGGTGCCAGCAGCGCTGCGCTTTATCGACACCAGCGAAGACAAAGATCTGCGCGAATCGAGCCGCATTGTTTCGACTGACGAAGGTTTTGCTTCTGTCGCCCTGATTCGAGATGAGCAGGTGATTTTTCATTCTGACTCGACGATGTCAGGCGTCAGCGCTGCCGAAGACCAGAATTATCTCAAGAGCCTTAATACTGATCAACCGGTTATTTTTAAACTTGATGATCAGGATATGTTCGAGGCGCTGATTCCGGTTATGAGCGGGCGTCTGCGTGTTGGCACCCTCAAGGTCGGCCTGCGAAGCAGTAATCGTTACGAACCGCTGGCAATGATTCGTGACCGGCTGGCACTGCTGTTTCTGCTCGCTCTCGTTTTGATGATGCTGCTCATGCATCTGATTTCGCGGCGGATCTCAAAAGAAATTTCCTGGTTCATTCAGGCGATGGAACAGGCGACTGCCGGCGATCTGCGTCAGAATATTTATATCGAGCGCAACGACGAGTTCGGGCAGCTTGCGCATGCCTTTAACTTCATGATCATGAGCATGAAGGAACGTGATATGGTTGGCCGTGGACTGCAGCAGTATGTCAGTCGCAGCATTGTCGAAAGAACTCTGAAGGCCCTTTCCGGCAACGAAAAGAATGGCGAGAAACTTTTTGCCGTGTCGATCTTTTTGTACTTCAGCGGCATAGATGAAGCGATTTCGCGGGTAGAAGGCAGCCGCATTTTTTCGGCCGCCGAAGAATGCTTCAACATTCTGCGCCGCATAGCGCAACCCGGGCAAAATGCGAGTATGCAGATGTTTCCTTCCGGGGTGCTGGTTTTGTTTACTTACCCAAGTCGGCATGATTCGCTGCTCAAGACGCTCAATGTTGCCCGTCTGGCCGCCCGCGATCTCGGCAGGCGACAGGATCTGCCGTTTTCCCCAAAACTGACTCTGCATGCGATGGAAATGGTGCGCGGTCAGGCTGGCGACAACGAAGATTCGCTGACTCTCATCGGTGATGGTTTTGGTGATTTCAGAACCCTTGCCCGGGTGCAGGACAGCGACGAGGTGCTGGCCAGCCTCGAAATCAACATTCTGCTGAAAGATGTGCTTAACTTTGAC
>MFYY01000215.1:2142-6781 GCA_001787855.1 Candidatus Riflebacteria bacterium GWC2_50_8
GTCGGCAATTTTAAAGAACTGGTCGATCTGGTCGCCATTTTCTCGACTGCCACCTCCTGGACCAAAATCATGATTCTGCGTATTCTCAAGGCTTCGACCGAGCAGGTCTCGCCTGAGACGCTGTTTGAATGGTTCAAGGATGCCGATGCTGACGTTCGTTACCATGTGATGGACGTAATCGAGCGGGTTGCCGCCGACAAGGTGCGCAGTTTTGTTGAAAATGCCGTGAACACCGAGGCGGACTCGCGAGTATTGTCGCGGGCGATCGCGGTTCTTGGCAAAGTTGGCAGCGAAGACCATATTGCTGTTCTCACCGAGAAGCTGCGTTCTTCTGATCGCCGTGTCAAGGCAAATGCCGTTGAGGCTCTCGAAGCAATTGGCGGCAAGCGTGTTTATGAATTTCTCAATCTGCTGGTTGATGAGCAGGATAACCGGGTCAAGGCCAACATTCTTATCGCTCTTGGCAAATACGGTGATCTCAAGGTATTTGAACTGTTGTCGCGAATGATCAAGGATCCTGAGAACAACATGCGCGCTTCGGCGGCTTACGCGCTGGGTCGTCTCGGGATGGCGCAGGGGGTCGAACCCCTTATTGGCGCACTGTCAGACAAAGATCCGATGGTGCGGCGCCAGGTGGTTGCCTCTTTAACCGCTCTTAAAGCTGATCTGGATATCGAAGTATAGAATCCCTGTCATACGTATCTGACGACTGGCAGGTTTAACTGCAGGCCTGGTGTCTGCGTTTAACAAGAGAAGGAGTCATGCAATGGATTTTAAAGAAGCCTATGCCAAGGGAAGTGACGCCCTGAAGGAAAATCGTCTGGAAGAGGCCAGAAACCTGCTGGAGACGGCTCTCAAACTGAAGCCCAACGATATTTATACCATGAACAAACTGGCCATGGTGCTGAAAGAGCAGGGTGAGTTCACCGCTGCCGAAGAGCTGCTGGCCGGCTGTCTCGAAGTTAAAAAAGAAGACCTCTATACAAACTATCTGCTCGGTAACACTTATCTTGAGCAGGGCGATGTCGACAAGGCGATTGAGACTCTCGAAAAGACAGTCAGAATGAACCCTTCCGATCGTTATGCAGTAAACTCGCTGGCGCTGGCCTATCGCATGAAACGCGATTACGAAAAGTGCATCGAGATTCTTGAGAAGTCGCTGCAGAGCAATCCCAACGATATGTATAACAAGGTCAGTCTCGCGACTGTCATGTTTGAGATTGGTGATGCGCCTGCCGCAGTGCGTCTGGCAAAAGAGATTTTGAAAAAAGAGGCGAACAACGTTTCGGCGCTGGTTCTTCTCGGTCGCATTGCCATAGAAGAGGCTTCATATGTGACTGCACAGGGGCATTTTAATCAGGTTCTGGCAATTGACGCCAATAACAGTGAAGCGCATTACTACATCGGCCGCATCTGCCTGGAAACCTCAACGCTCGAAGCGGCCAGAGAGCATTTCAGCGCGGCGTTGCAGTATGACGCCGACAAGGTTTCTATTCTCAAAAATCTTGGTATGATATTTCTGGACAAGGGCATGTACAGCGAAGCTGAAGAGCAGTTTGCCATGGCGGTTAATTTGAGTCCCGACGATGCCTTTGTATTAAGCAACATGGGTAAGTTGCTGGTTCTGCAGGGACGCCTTGACGATGGCATCATCTATCTCAAGAAGGCCATCGAAGTCCAGTCAGACTACGCTTTTGCCTACTATAACCTCGGTAAGGCCTACCAGGAAAAGCGCGATTTCCCCAACGCCATTTATAATCTGATGTTTGCATTGAATTTTGAACCCGATGATGTTTACGCGATAAATGTGCTTGGCCGCATGTTTCTTGATGTCGGCCTTAACGACAGGGCTTTGCGAACTTTTGACCAGGTTTTGACCGAATTTGCCGCCGACGACCGCTTTGCCATGCTCGGCAAGTCAGATGCACTCGAAGCTATGGGCCAGGCGGCCCGCGCCAAAGAAGTGCTGATGCAGCTTAAAAAAATTGCCGGTGCTGATAAACTCCTCGTCGAAAAAATCGAAGGTCGTATCACACGCATGAACAAAAAGGGCTGAGCCGTGCTTAAAAGATTCAACCTGACTGTACCAGTTGACCTCGAAGAACCTTTGCTTGGGCTGGCTGAACGACTGGGCCTTTCGGCCTTTTCCAGTCCGCAGATTCGCGATGCGGTAGGAAAAGGCGAGACCGACTTTGTGTTGACCGGCGAGACCATTGTCAGCTTTATCGCATCTACGGTTGAGCAGGATACTGTGGCAATTGAAGCCGAAATAGTTGCATGGCTCAAGGATTTTGAGCTGGCACCGACCTGTCTGGGCAGCGAAGAATACGCTGACAACCAGGACTGGATGCTGGGATTTCGCGAACATTTCAAGCCGATGCGTGTTGGCAGTTCGATTATAATAAGGCCGCCATGGGCAGAGCCTTTGCCCGACGAAGCAAGTGCAACCACGATACTCATCGATCCTGGCATGGCTTTCGGCACTGGCACGCACGAAACTACCAGGCTTTGCCTGGAATTGCTTGAATCGTTAGATCCTGCTGGCAGCTATTTTCTTGATATTGGTGCCGGCAGCGGCATTCTGGCATTTTACATGATGAAACGCGGTGCCGGTGGTGGTATCGCCGTTGAAATCGAAGGCGCCGCCGTCGAAAACATGCG
Organism: Candidatus Riflebacteria bacterium GWC2_50_8; assembly: GCA_001787855.1. Classification (GTDB taxonomy): domain Bacteria; phylum Muiribacteriota; class Ozemobacteria; order Ozemobacterales; family Ozemobacteraceae; genus Rifleibacterium. Next base: position 4,804 of record MFYY01000215.1, read on the forward strand.
AAAAAATGCCGCTCTGAACGGAATCTCTGATCGCCTGCAGATGCTCTGCGTTGATCTGGCAAGCTTCGCGCCGTCACTGCCGGCCGAAGGTCTTATCGCCAACATTACTTCGCCGGTTATTATTGAATACCTGCCGCTGATGTCGCAGTGGGTTCGTTCCGGCTCCTGGGGCGTTTTTTCGGGCGTTAACTCAACCAACGCTGCTTCGGTTAAAAAAGCTTTTGCCGCTAATGGCTGGAGTCTGGTCAACGAAATAACCGAAGGCGAATGGCATGGTTTTTTTCTCAATCGCATCTAAAGTCGCGTAAAAAAAGACATAAAAAAAGGCCCGGGTCCTGAGACCCGGGCTTTTTTCACGTAAGCTACTTCGAATTACTCTGGCGAAGGAGAGTTACGTAGCGGTTGTATGCTTCACGATAATCATTGAGAGCGGTCTGAGTATCGGTGCGAAGCAGATTAGATCTGAGTTCCTCATCGGGGTTTTCACTGCCACCGATATTGGTAACCATGTTGATGTACTTGTTATAGGCCTTGATGTATTCAGCATGAGCACTTTTCAGTTCAGTTGAAGCATTGGCTGTCGGAGCGGGTTCGACTGAAGCGGTGACTGGTTCGGTAGAAGCTACTGGAGCAGCTACTGCAGTTACCGGGATTTCGGTCGATGGAGCCACACTTACAACTGGTGCGCCAACATTCGGGCTTACTACAACTTCACTTGAAGGAGCAGAAACTGATACTGTGGGCAGATTGTTGCTGTTGCCGATGGTCTGGTTCTGGCGTTTGTAGCGTTTCCACAAGAGGTAACCAACTACAGCTGCACCAACCAGGCACAGAGCTGGGATAAACAACGGGCTGCCAATGATACCACCGATGAAACCGGCAATTCCTGAGAACACACTGCCGATAGCTCCACCGATTGCACCGAGAGCGCCTGCTACGAAACCGCCTGCTGCACTGATGCCGCCCCAGATAGTAGCGCCAATTCCGGCTATGCCGACTCCGGCTCCTGCTACTGCTGCTGTTGCTCCACCAGCGATGCCTGCTACTGATCCAGAAGCAAATCCCACTGCACTTGCAATGTATGGAGCTGCGAGAACCGCACCACCTACAGCTGCAACGCCAGCAAGAGCTGACTTAACCGGATTGTTCTTAACCGCATCTTTGATCTTCGAAAACAGACTTGCATTGGCAGTTACTGTTCCAAAGGCCGTCATGAACATGACTACGGCTAAGGTTGTTGCGAGAACTTTCATGAAACTACGTTTCAACCTCATAATGTTCCTCCTTAAAGGATCTGAACCAAAACTAAACTTGATCCTTCCTCCTTTCGAAAATGTGAAATAATTAGGGTAGGTAGGTAACACGCTGATACTCGGGTAAGTATCGGGTATTAAAAGGAGCTCCGCTCGGGTAAGCGGAGCTCCAGTTTTCGTTATTCTGTACCGAACGTCAAACGAATTTGCGTTCAAGATACGCTTGTTTACTGGACTCCGTTAGGTTTTTCAAAGACCTGCTTACATCTTGTATTAGATTATAAGAATGGAATCCCGAAGCGTCAAGGTACCTTTATTATTTTGTCAACCCCATGTTGAGACTGAGATTCATGCGAGTTTCGATTTTTTCTTTCTTACCGGCACCCAGGTCATTTTCCATTACCATGAGCATGTTCGAAGTAACTTCGTTCTTGATCATGATGCCTTTTTTGTAGGCGAACCAGATGTTGCCGTTGGCTTTAACATCAAGGTTAATGCTGCCAGCTGCGCCCTGAGCGGTAGATACGTCTGACTGCAGTTTAACACAATCTTCGCCGCCGACTTTTTCAAAGCCCATAACGGTGTATTTAACGTTCATCGGAATCGGGAGCTGCGGATTGGCCGGAATGTTAGAAGTCCAGCTTTCGCCAACACCTACTGGTTTGTTGGGGAATTTGATCTGCATCTGGTTGAAGTTGCCACCCTGCTGATCCATGCCGGTTGAT
>MFYY01000215.1:6826-8355 GCA_001787855.1 Candidatus Riflebacteria bacterium GWC2_50_8
CCAATGTTGGGGAGCTGTGTGGGGGTGTTGTTTACAGTGATAGTGCCATCAAGAATGGTGGTAGCCATATCGACGTTGCCGTCTTTATCTACGCCGGTTACCTTCTGCTCAATTGTCATGGCAGTTTCGAGGTTGGTTCTCTGTGCTCTCTGGTAAGCAGTGACAATGGTGTTGCCGCGGATATTCATCTTGTACTTGGCGGTAGTGCCGGCAGCCGGGTTATACTGCAGGAGAACCTTCTCCTGGGCTGTGGCGGTAAAAGCCACCGAGACAAGAACCAGAACGCTCAGAAAAATCGAGATACGTTTCAACATTTAAACAAGTCTCCTTTCGCGAATCCATGAAGGGTGTCTACAATTTCGTCTCAAGGGGCTGTTGTCTGTACCGCAAACGGCACCAACAATCTGCCCGTAGCATGACATTAGCATAGTGACCATACTGTGTCAAGCATTCCCATATTTAATTATTTTCATTGAAATGTCCAGTCAAAAGAAATATTGCCTTGTAGCGGGCATGCAAGATGACTGGTCAAAGTCGGTCAAATAAGTTATAATGAGCAATATTAAAGAGAAGGAAACATTCACCTGAGCCAGCCAACCGAATTTGACCCAAGTTATTTCGAAGGCGTCTATTTCGAAAAACGCGTCTGGGTTCCTTCTGCCAAAATTTCCAATTATCTGATGATGTTCACCCGCCTGTACATCGGAGAGAATGACGATCTTGGCAAGGCTTCATTCAGGGACATTATAGTGACTCTCTCTGAGAGCGAGCTGGTCCCGCGCACTCTCGTATTCTGGAACAATGCGGTGAAAGCCTGCGTTGAGGGGAGCCCGCTGCTGGCCACTATCAACAAAATCGAGAGACTCGGGGTCAGGGTTCTTGTGGCCGGGCATGCTCTCGATAAGCTGAATCTCAAGGCTGAGATGCGCGCTGGTAAGCTGGCCAACCACTTTGACCTGCTCGATGCCATCAGTCAGGTACAGAAAGTCGTAACTTTCTGATAAAAAGCGTACATTTTTTGTTGACAGCCTGAGAAGTTAATGTTAGTATCAATGACGTCATCGCACAAGGGCGCTTAGCTCAGTTGGAAGAGCTCCTGGTTTACACCCAGGTGGTCGGCGGTTCGAGCCCGTCAGCGCCCATAGAAACTAGGATCGGTAGTTCAGTCGGTTTAGAACGCCGCCCTGTCACGGCGGAGGCCGCGGGTTCGAGTCCCGTCCGATCCGTTCTAGTTTTAGAAGGCCAGGTAGCTCAGTCGGTAGAGCAACGGACTGAAAATCCGTGTGTCGTTGGTTCGATTCCGACCCTGGCCATTTATTTTGCCCGGCGGCATAGCCAAGTGGTAAGGCGAAGGTCTGCAAAACCTTTATTCATCGGTTCAAATCCGATTGCCGCCTTGTGAAGGCTTTTGATGCCTTCCCCCACAGGCTTGCCAAAAAGGCGAGCCTTTTATATAAGGATCGGTAGTTCAGTCGGTTTAGAACGCCGCCCTGTCACGGCGGAGGCCGCGGGTTCGAGTCCCGTCCGAT
>MFYY01000215.1:8439-10456 GCA_001787855.1 Candidatus Riflebacteria bacterium GWC2_50_8
CCGAGAAAGATCTGACAGCTCAGAAGTCTCTGATGACACAGAAGCATCTGAAAGCTCTGACGGCTCTGCTGATACAGCCGGCGTTGCATCTCCGGTCGGCGCTGCGGAAAAGTTGTCGTCACCTGCGTAGTTGCTGGCAAAATCGCGCAGGGCCTGCATGCTTTTACTGCCGTAGCCTTCTTCGCTGGCGTATATCTTGAACAGTCGCTGAAATTCCGCCGGGCATTCGTCAATTTTGGTTGTTTGCGCGCGTTCGAGAACTATGCTGCGCAGGCGCGCCCGCCGCGCCTCGGCTGAACCAAGCACATTAAATATAAAGCTTGTCAGGCCCTTTTCGGCCAGTTCCATCTGCAAAAACCAGGGTTGTGGCAGTAGAACTTTTTCCATGTGCAGCTTTGCAAGCTTTTTTGTAATCTTTGGGTCAGCGGGGCTCTTTGCCAGGCCGGCACGCAGTTCTTCTATCTGTTTGTCGATATCGCGCAACTGGTCGTTTACTGCGATAACTTCGGTTCTGGTGCCGTCAAAAATAAAATACAGCGCCAGCGTTGCCAGGCCAATACCCAGACAGCTCATGAATAATCCTGCCAGAAAAATGTGCTTTTTCATGCTCTCCCCCTGTTTTCAGTCGCTATCTTAGCGCAAAACCCCAAAAAAGTCACCAGAAACTAACCATCTGTTAAAGTTACTTTTGAGCCGTGAATCATCAGCATGTGGCCGGGTTTTCGGCGAATATCACTATTGCTGTGATTTCGGGCACTTGCATGCGAATGCTGTTTTTCATGTTTGGCTGCAAAAAAACACCAGCTGTGCCGATAGATCTAAAAAAGGTGTTTGTAGCAGGAGGCATTATGTCCGGTTTATTGACTATTAAGCCGATTGACGGGAAACCCGGTCAGCCGGTATCTGAGCGCGGGCGCCGTCTGGTCGGCAGATTCCTTGTTTGTGCAATGGTTTCGGCACTGGCAATCTCTCCGGCACAAGCTGGCGCGCTTGACTGGCTTGCGCAGTCGACTTCCCGCAACTCAAAAGCTGCTGCTCCAGCAAAACAGAACAATGTCCGCGTCGAAACCGTGCAGGTAGAAGCCGAATCGGGTGAAGACAGGCAGATTAAAGGTGGCAATCTCGATACCTTTAATTTCGCGTCATCGCACTGGACGCAGTCCCGGGAGAGGCTGGAAAAAGCCTGCCGCGCGATCAGCAGTCGCTACAACGATGGCGCCGCCCGCGACATCCTGCAGAAACTTTTTGTAATCGACACCCAGATTTATCGCGAAAATATTCGCAATACCGCAATGGCGGTTAACGAAATCAGAGATATCAATCTAAAAGTGCGTCAGGGGCTGATTGCAATAAATCGCATTGTGACCGCACCCGGGCAGGAAACCCTCGATAATCTCGATCAGGCCATCGATCAGGTTCTTGCTGCCAACGTCAACCAGATGCTTCTCGTCAGAAAATATCTGACCGGTTCGGAAAAGACTGTGCAGATCGCACAGACCTCTTATGAAACGCTCGAGCTGATTCCATCGCTGTCTTTTCAGGCGCTTGATATGATGGTGCAGATGTCGAGACAGCTGATGCGCATCGCGCAGTCGAACAGTGAAGCGATCAAGGGTCTGCTGCTCAACGTGCAGAGCAGTAATGAACAGGTAACTTCCGGCCTGGATAATATCAAAAAAACTGTTCGTGAAACTTTGCGTTTTTCGGATCATTTCGCGGTTAAACAGTTTCCGCTGATCAATCTGCCAACGCCTTCCCGCGAAAAGATTTTTGTGCAGCTCAATGCTCTTGGCAACTTTGTCCGCGGCGTAGACAACACCGTGCAGATCGGCGATTCGCAGGTGCGCAATTCGGCGCAGCAGTTCACCCACATAATCACCGGGTTTATCTCAAAAGCTGCTGAGAGTCTCAAATACTACAGCTCCGACAACCAGGAAAAGGCTCTCGAACAGATTTCGACTTATGCCCGTAATCAGGTCAGCGGGTTGTTTTTGCGCACCAAAGAAGACATCAGTGC
>MFYY01000215.1:10476-22779 GCA_001787855.1 Candidatus Riflebacteria bacterium GWC2_50_8
CCTGCCGTTAAAATCGAAAGCAGTGATGAATATGCCTCGCGGCGCGCCAGATCGGCAAGCAGCGAAAAACTGCCTCTGTTTTTGCTTGGCGGCGGTGCCGCACCACAAGATGGTCAGTCGGAAAGACCGGCAAATGAGCCGGTCATAACCGCCCGTGCAGCACAGCCAGTTGTCGCCGATGACTTTTTGCCTCTCAAGCCTGAGAGTGCGCCCAGACAATCGACAGATACTCGAGCCAGTCGCTCCCAGCCTCCGGCCGGGGTTACTGAACAGGTTCTCTATGATGAAAACATGAGTTTTACCGAAAATTCAGACCTTCTTCAATCAGAAGTCAATATTCTCAGCAAGGAACTGGGCACTGATTTCTTTTTTGGCAGCGGTGCTGCTGGCGGCGAAAACATCGCGCAGAGCCGTCTGATGGCTGAAAATGATGATTCAGCCGGTTTTGAAGATGATACTGGCTCAGACAGCGAAGGAGATAGCGGATTTGAAGAAGGCAGCATGCAGGTCAGCTACGACAATCTCAATACTTCCGGAGATCCTGAAATAGAGTTGTTGAAATTCGACTCGGTGTCTTCTGGTTCGTCTTCTGACGATCTCATTCCAATGATGCGCTTCGACAGCGAGGCTCTCAGCTTTAACGACTGACTTTTGTAAGCCGCCGTGATTTTTTGCAGACTGCTCTAAATTAGCTTTTGGAGCAGTTTGTTGTTTTTCTGGCATGGTTCAATGGCTGGCATGTCTCAAGATCTCTCAAAAAAATTTTGCCTGGTAAGACTTTGTGTTAGAATTTTCAACGAACACAATATTCAGGCAAAGCATGCTTTGGGGAGGCTCTATGAAAACCGCTGATAACTTTCGAATAATGCCATTGATAATGCTATCTGTGGTCATACTGGCAATAATTCTTGGTTGTGGCGGTGGTGGTGGCGGATCAGGCTCGACCGTGCCTCTTGCCGGCGGCGATCTTTCTGAGCCTTCCATGGTAACTGGCCGTGTTTTGAAAGAGTCTGCGCCGGGCTCTGAACGAGCCGCTGTCACAAATTCTTCGGTTGCGCAGGGCGTTTTGTCGGCCAGCGCTCAGTTTGAAGGAGTTGTCGGAGCAGAAGCCTGGATCGAAGGATTAGCCAATGATCCTGCTTTCCACACCACTACAGATGCCAGCGGAACTTATTTGTTCAGGAACGTTCCTCCCGGAGCACACCGCGTTGTCGTTAAGCTGGCCGGTTCTGGCGGTCTTTTGATCATGAAGAACCGGAGCAATGAGTTTCAAAACATAAACTCCGGTGGCAGTGCTACTGTACATGACCTGATTCTGAAAACAGCTTCGAATTTCGTAACCGGCCAGCTGCGCGATACAGACGGCAATTTTTTGCCGGCCGGAACGGTTTGCACTCTATGGGGCGAGCCTTTCACTGTTCTCGAAAGCGGCCGATTCGTCAGCCCGCCTTTGCCGCCTGAAGTAACTGAAGCTCAGGTTGTCGTGGTGCTGCCGGGTGGTGGTTCAACAGCTGTGTTCTCTGCGCCATTCATTTCCGATGTCGTTCCTGTCTTTCTCGAATTGAACGTAAGAACAACGGCCTCGGGTGGTAATAATCATCCTGGCGCGTATCTTGTTGCCTGGTCAGGTTCACAGATCACCAGCAAAGTCATGCCCGGTGGACAGCTCAGAATTAAAGCAACTGTCTTTGACCCTGATGCTGCCGATTTATCTAGATTAACAACGCAATGGAGTAAAACCAGAGGAGCGCTTGCCAGCGGAAGTTCCCAACTGGAAACGATATGGACAGCCCCGAGTTATGTCGGCCTGGCAACGATAAGCGTCGTAGTCAGTGATCCGCAAGGTGCAACAGGGCGGGCCAGTCTACCAGTTCTGGTTGGAATCGACAGGCCAGAACAGGCAGATACTTCGAAGCCTGGCGTGTCTCTCGCCTGTGACCAGGAAGAAGTTCAGGACAGCGCAACGTTTATTGTGCGCGTAATCTTCTCTGAGCCGGTAAGTGGTTTTGCCGCAAGCGACATAACGGTCGTGAACGGCGCAATAACCGGGTTTGCTGCGGTTATAGAAAACACCGAGTTTGCAGTTACGATAAGGCCCATGGCCGCCGGTGAGGTAAAAGTATCTGTTCCTGCTGATGTAGTGCTCGATAGTTCGGGTAATGCCAACACCGCTTCACAAGAGCTTACCGTTAACAACCTGATTAAGCCGGCACTGAGCAGCGATAAGACGATGACGGCATTCTCCTTCAGCAGTCCAGCCGCCGTTGGCATAATTGACGAAGTAACCAGAACTGTGGCGATAAGCGTGCCATTCGGCACAGACGTGTCAGCATTGGTTCCGGTAATAACGCATACTGGCGTCAGCATTTTCCCTGATACGGGCGTAGCACAAAACTTTTCCAGCCCTGTAACCTACCGGATTTCGGCCAGCGATGGCAGAACTCAGGAATACGTGGTAACGGTAAGCGTCGCCGCGAACCCTGCTAGAGCCATCACTGCTTTTAGCTTTGCAAGCCTCTCGGTAAGCGGAGTCATTGACGAGGGTGCTAAGACAGTCTCGATTAGCGTGCCTTTTGGAACCGATGTGAGCGCATTGGTGCCAACTATAGCGCATACCGGCGCGAGCATTTCGCCGAATACCGGTGTGGCGCAGAATTTTACCAGCCCGCTGACCTATGTTGTTACAGCGGCCAGTGGCGCGACTGAGAATTATCTGGTAACGGTCACGGTGGCATCGAATTTTGCGAAATCCATAAGCGCTTTTAGCTTTGCCAGCCCCGTTGTTGCAGGTGTAATAAACGAGAGCGCGAAAACTGTTGCAGTAACAGCTCCTTATGGCACAGACGTAACTTCGTTGATTCCGACAATAGCGCATACCGGTGCGAGTATTTCGCCGAATACCGGCGTGGCGCAAAATTTCACCAGTCCGCTAACCTATACCGTCACTGCCGCCGATGCTACTACGCAGTCTTACGTAGTTACTGTCACGGTTGCAGCGAACCCGGCAAAAGCGATAACCGTCTTTAACTTTGCAAATCCTTCTGTAACTGGTGTGGTGAACGAGAGTGTAAAGACTGTTGCAGTAACCGTTCCTTATGGCACCAATGTTACTGCACTTGCGCCAGCAATAACACATAGCGGCGCGAGCATTTCGCCGGCAAGCGGTGTGGCGCAGAATTTCAGCAGTCCGGTGCCCTATACTGTAACGGCTGCCGATGGAACAACTCAGAGTTATGTGGTTACTGTAACTGTTGCTTTGAACCCGGCCAAGGCGATTACTGCTTTTAACTTTGTCAGTCCGTCAGCAAACGGCGTCGTGAATGAGCTCGCGAAAACCATTGCAATAACCGTTCCCTATGGCACCAATGTTAGCGCGCTGCTGCCAACAATCGCCCATAGTGGCGCGAGCATTTTGCCGGCAAGCGGTGTGGCGCAGAATTTCAGCAGTCCGGTGACCTATACGGTAACCGCAGCCGACGGAACAACGGCGATCTACGAGGTAACTGTTACCGCTGCCTTGAACCCGGCAAAGGCGATTAATGCTTTCAGCTTTGCCAATCCGGCCGCAACCGGTGTGATCGACGATGGCGCGAAAACTATTTCTATAACTGTTCCCTTTGGCACTGATTTAACCGCGCTGACGCCAACCATAACGCATACCGGTGCGAGCGTTTCTCCTGATGCTGGTGTGGCACAGAATTTCAGCAGCTCGGTGACCTATACCGTTACAGCCGCCGACGCAACCACCCAGAATTATGTCGTCACTGTAACGGTGGCCTCCAACACCGCTAAGGCAATTACTGCCTTTAACTTTGCCAGTCCGGTCGCAACCGGAGTCATCAACGAGGTTGCTAAAACGGTTGCTGTAACCGTTCCTTATGGTACCAATTTAACTGCGCTGGCGCCAGCGATTACACATACCGGTGCGAGCATTTCGCCGAACAGTGGTGTGGCGCAGAATTTCAGCAGCCCGGTAGACTATACGGTAACTGCTATAGATACAACGACTCAGGTTTATACGGTAACGGTGACGGTAGCTCCAGATACTGCCAAAGCGATTACTGCTTTTAACTTTGCGAGCCTGTCGGCAACCGGTGTGATTGACGAAGGCGCAAAGACCGTGGCAATTAGCGTGCCCTTCGGCACCAATGTGATGGCGCTGGTTCCGGCTATAACGCATACTGGCGCAAGCGTGTCACCAGGCAACGGCGTTGCGCAGGACTTTTCTATGCCGGTAACCTATACGGTGACAGCCGAAGATGCCTCGACTCAGGCATACGTCGTGACGCTGAAGATAGAACACGCTGCTCCGCCAGTCGGCTGGGATTCTGTCGGATTCCCTGCTCCGGGCAATCTGGCCAGGTTATCTGGTTTCTCTTTTTCGATCAAGGCGAGTGTGGTGATTACCAACACTACCGCTGGAAGTCTTTCAACGACTATGTCGGCCAGTCTCGGGGCAAACCCGAACTTGGGAATTATTCCCTCTGCTAACTTGGCTGCATCGGCGGCCATCCCGCCAGTTCTTTCGCGAGAAGAGCTTTTTCACAAGTCGCTTCGCGATTTTGAGCAGCTCAATCCGCCGCTTTCTCCGCAACAGTCTATAGAAGCTGTAGATCGTATCGAACCGCCGCTAAGACTGGATGCTTTGAACCAGGAAACCGCGTTCAAGATCTTGCAGGACATGCCAGAGTATATAAATGCGACGGCAACCTGCCGCAAAATAGTGCCTCTTCCCGGCGTCTCCGGGAATGCCTACTTTTATCTCGACAATGACATTGCCTGGGATTCTGTGGCAAGTGGAGTCATCGATTCGATGGCTGACAGCTGGGCAACTACCTATACGACCAACCGCAGCATATTCGGCCACGAAGTTCCTGCCGGCCCGATGAATAATATTGTTGTCACTGATGACATCTGGATTCTCATCGCGGATAGTGAAACGAAATTGCAGGGATACGGTGGTTTCTTCTGGGGTGGCGATCTGTCGGCGGCAAGCACAGGTGAGTCTTATGCCGCCAGCAACGAGCGCAAGATTTTTTACTGTGCTTACAGCACTTCTCCGTCGGGTATCAGCTATGCTAAGGGAACTCTGGCGCATGAGTTTCAGCACATGATCAACTATTGCGAAAGGCAAGCCCACACTTCGCCGGTGAAGAGCGAGCAGTCATGGCTGAACGAGGCTATGTCAGGATATGCCGAGCACGTATGCGGTTTTGGGATTCCCACCACGAATTACACCAAGGCGGTAAGCGTGAATGATTTCTTTGACGGAATCTATACTAATTCACTCACAACCTGGTCAGGCGATCCGAGCGATTACGGCCAGGCTTATCTCTTTGGTACCTGGATTGGTCAGGTATATGGCAACTCAGGTTCGGTTGCAGACCTTCTATCGACGCCAACAGTTGGAACCGCAGCAATAGAGCTGTTTGCCGGCAAGCCTTTTGCTCAGGTGTTCGGTGAATGGGCTGCCGCTATGTACGTCAATGACTATACTTCGGGCGGAAGATACGGAATTAACGGCGTCAACCTCAAGGGCACCTATACTTACTCGGGCTCGCCGGTTCCGCTGCAGGGAGTGCCGATAAAAAGTTTCAGTTCATATCCGAGTTCGGCAGTTACCGAGCTTGGCAGTTTCTGTCCGGCATATTTTGAGTATACAGGCGGTGATGGCTCTGCTCTGAATCTGGCTTACCCGACGGGTGTAACAGCTTACGAGCTTCACCGCTGATCTGCTTGTAACGGCCGTTAGCTCCGCTGATTGGGTGCGGTTGAAAGTCATGGGAATTGCGTGTAGACTGCTGTAAATTAAATGTTGGAGCAGCTTATGAGTTTTCCTGTACATCGGCCTCGGCGTCTGCGCATTGACAGCCGTCTGCGCGGCATGATCAGAGATGTCAGCCTTTTTGCCAAGAACCTGATTTATCCACTTTTTGTTGTCGATGGTCTTGCCGAGCCCCATGAGATCTCGGCAATGCCGGGGCAAAAGCACTGGCCGCTCGCGCGCATTCATGAACCGGTTGCTGATGCCATGCGCAAAGGCGTCATTGCCTTTCTGCTTTTTGGCGTGCCGGCCAGCAAAGATGAATACGGCAGCCAGGCTTACGATGAGAACAGCATTGTCTGCCGCGCTCTGCGCCATATCCGTCAGCACTGCCCACAGGCTTACCTGATCACTGATGTCTGTCTGTGCGCCTATACCGATCACGGCCATTGTGGCCTGGTTAAGGCTGATGGCGTCGTCGACAACGACAGTTCGATCGATCTGATCGCGCGCATGGCATTGGCACATGCCCAGGCCGGCGCCGACATGGTTGCGCCTTCCGATATGATGGATGGCCGGATTGGCGCGATAAGAACGCTTCTCGACAGTAATGGTTTTGGCGATATGCCGATCATGTCATATTCAGCCAAATACGCTTCGGCCTTTTACGGGCCGTTTCGCGAGGCAGCCGGCTCGGCGCCGGGCAAAGGCGACCGCAGCGGTTACCAGATGGATTATCGCTTTGCGCGCGACGCCATGCCCGAGTTCGAGCTTGATCTCGAAGAAGGTGCCGATATTCTTATGGTCAAGCCTGGGCTTGCCTATCTCGACATGGTAAAGCTGGCGCGTGACAGCTTTTCGTGCCCGATCGCTGTTTATCAGGTCTCGGGCGAATATTCGATGATCAAGGCTGCTGCCGAAAAGGGCTGGGTCAACGAGCGCGCCGTGGTGCTCGAAAGTCTTTGCGCCATGCGCCGGGCCGGTGCAGATCTGATTCTTAGTTATTTTGCACCGCAGGTGGCGGAATGGCTCAAAGAGGAACAAGCCTGATGACGCATCCTCGACACCCGCATGCCGCGCAGGGTTCAGATTCACAGCTGCTGCGAGTTCTTGCCTGGGAAAGCACGCGTGCCTGCACGCTGGCCTGCCCACATTGTCGCGCTTCTGCTGTGGATATGCGCGATCCAGATGAACTTACAACTGCCGAGGCTATGCAGATGCTGGAATCAGCAGCAGAGTTGGGCAAATCTATTATAATTCTCAGCGGTGGCGAGCCGCTGCTGCGCGAAGATCTTGAGCAGATAGCTGCCCGGGCAGTTGAACTCGGGCATCGACCGGTAGTTTCGTGCAACGACGGTCGCCTTCTTCCGGATTCGCGCATTGCCAGTCTTGCCGCTGCCGGCATCAGGCACTTCAGCTTCAGCATGCATTCCGAGCTGGAGTCGGATCACGATCAGTTTGTGAGAGTTGAGGGTGCTTATCGCGAGGCGTTGCTGGCGTTTGAGCGCATCAAAAAGCACGGACTTTCCTTTCAGATAAATACGACGGTTCTGCCGGGTAATCATGAGCGGCTCGAAGCGATCAAAAACTGGGTTGTCGAGATGGGCGCGGCGAGCTGGCATCTGTTTTTTATCGTTCCAATGGGCCGGGCGTCTGGAGCAGGCTCTGAGATAGATATGAAGCAGACGCAGATTGACACAGTGCTCAGATATGTAGCGGCAGAGTCTGACGATTGGCCGATTCCGGTCAAGGTGACCTGCGCCCCGCAATACGCGCAAATTCGCGCTATGATGGGAAAAGATCCGGGCAGTCGCGGGCGCAGCTGCATGGCTGGCAGTGGTTTCGTTTTTGTGAGCTGGTGCGGCGATGTTAAGCCCTGCGGCTATTTTGACCTGGTTGTCGGTAATATTCGCCAGACGCCACTGAGTCAGATTTATCGCGAAAGTGCCGAATTGCGCGACATGCGCACGCCTGAAAAATTCAGCGGGATATGCGGAAAGTGCAAGTTTAACCGAGTTTGCGGTGGCTGCCGGGCGCGCGCATACGCTGTTAATGGCAGCTACCTTGCCTCTGACCCAAATTGCAACTATTCTGCTGGTCAAGATGGCGAAATCGCTGTATCATTTGTACACCCCCAGACTTGTGACAGTACTGGTTCAATTGATTGATCAAGCAAAGGACACTCCTGATGGACGAAAAAGATCGCGAAATACTGCAGATGCTTCAGGGCTCTTTTCCGCTCGACTCTGAGCCATACCGGGTAATCGGTGACAAGCTGTGGCTCGACGAGGTTTCGGTGATCTCGAGAATTGCCCGCATGATCGAAAGCGGTGCTATTCGTTATCTTGGACCGTTTTTTGACAGTCGGAAGCTTGGCTATAAGGGCTGTCTGGCTGCCATGCACGTGGTGCCGGAGCAGGTCGAGTCGGCTGCCGCCGCCATGGATCAATTTTCAGAGATAACCCACAATTATCTGCGCGATGGCAAACCGAATCTGTGGTTTACTGTGATTGCTCCGACTCAGGAGCGTCGCGATGAAATTTTCGCGACGATCAAAAAGGCAACCGGCGTTGATGAGATTATGATTTTCCCGTCAAAGAAATTTTTCAAAGTCAAAGTAGATCTGGACTAGGAGCAGGTGATGGACACAAAAACCCGACAGGTGTTGTCTGAACTGCAGGATGGTTTTAAGCTCGAAACCCGCCCGTTCAAGCGCATCGCCAACCAGGTTGGTTGCAGCGAAGAAGAAGTACTCGAAATAATCAAACGCAGTCGCGAGGAAGGCCTTATTCGCCGTATTGGCGCCGCTGTCAGGCCCGGGCATCTTGGTCATACTGCTAACGCTCTTGTTGTCTGGCAGGTTGCCGAAGATCGCATCGACGAAGTTGGCGCAGCGCTCGCCGAGATGCGTGAGATTTCGCATTGCTATGAACGCGAGTGCCCGCCTAACTGGCCATACAACCTGTTTACCATGATCCATGCCCGCAGCGAAGAAGAGCTTGATCAGCTCATCGCCGATATTTTTCAGCGGTTTTCTCTCGGTCAATACAAAGTTTTGCGCACGGTCAAAGAACTTAAAAAGACTTCAATGCGTTATTTTGAGGATGCTGCCAAGTGAACGCTGCTGCACTCAAGGCTGCTCTGCAGGTGTTTCCGGGCGGTGTGAACAGCCCGGTGCGTGCTTTCAAGGCGGTCGGCGGCAGCCCACTGTTTATCAAGAAAGCTTTCGGCAGTCGTATCGTTGATGTCGAGGGCCGCGAATATATTGATTATGTAGGCTCCTGGGGGCCGATGATACTCGGCCACGCTGACGCCGATGTCATTGCGGCTGTCTGCCATGCCGCCGCCTCTGGCTTGAGCTTTGGCGCTCCTACTGAGGCTGAAACCGAGCTTGCCCTGCTGGTGCGCGAAGCTTTTCCAGTTATCGAAAAGATGCGACTGGTCAGTTCCGGCACCGAAGCAACCATGTCGGCAATACGCCTGGCACGGGGATTCACCGGTCGCCCGCTGATCGTAAAATTTGACGGGGCCTATCACGGGCACGCTGATTCCCTGCTGGTATCTGCCGGTTCGGGAGTTGCCACTCTCGCTATACCTGGTTGTCCGGGCATACCCGCAGACATCGCCGCCAGTACGCTGGTGTTGCCATTTAATGATGCAGCGGCTCTGCAGGCCTGTTTCGAACACCATGCCGGCAAAATCGCCGGTCTCATCGTCGAGCCGGTCTGTGGCAATATTGGCGTAGTCAAACCGTCTGAAGGCTATCTGCAGACTTTGCGCAAGCTGTGTGATGAGCATGGCGTGCTGCTGATTTTTGACGAAGTAATGACCGGGTTTCGAGGCTGTTTTGGTGGTGTAAGCCGGATCAGTGGGGTAACCCCTGACCTGACCTGTCTCGGCAAGATTGTTGGCGGTGGCATGCCGCTGGCAATATATGGCGGCCGCGCCGACATCATGGCGCACATCGCACCAGATGGCCCGGTCTATCAGGCTGGAACCCTCTCCGGCAATCCGGTTGCCGTGGCGGCTGGCATTGCTACACTGAAGAAAATCAAGTTTCAGCCGCATTTTTACGAGCATCTGCTGGCCCGCTCGGCCAAGCTTGAGGCCGGCATTACCGCCGCTGCCGAGGCGGCAGGTTTTAAGGTCGTCACCAACCTCTTTGGCTCAATGTTTACCATGTTTTTCACCGACCAGCCGGTTGTTGATTACCAGTCAGCAAAGACATCGAACACTGCGCTTTTTGCCCGCTGGTTCAGAGGCATGCTCGCCGAGGGCATCTATCTGGCGCCTTCGCAGTTCGAAGCCGCTTTTGTCTCGGCTGCACACAGCGACGCCGACATCCATCAGACAATAGTTGCCGCCACCCACGTCTTCAAAAAGCTGGCCAGCGAGAAGTAAATCTAAAATGAAAACCCGGGCGGCTGTAGTGCAGTCGCCCGGGTTTTATTAACTAATAACTAGCGATTCTTAGCCTGTATTTTTACAGGATTGGTTCTGATTGCGAAGCGCAATGGGTTCCCGTTTGGGGCAGGGTCTACTTTGGTTATGATGCTGTTAAAATCAGATTCGACACGGTTGTAAGATACTTCCTGATAAAGCATCAGTGTGGATTTATTGGATTCTTCCTTCAATGCCAGTGAGTGAACGCCGATTTTAGCCGTCGGCGCACCGTTGATTTCGCCTATCAGAACCGTTTCTGTGGCTGATGTTGACGTGTAGCCGTCTGGAGAAACAAAAGCGAAATCTAATGTTACATCTGACGAAGCAAGCTGATTGTTTTCGTAGATGTCAAAATGGTCTGGGGAAATACCGTTCTGTGCAAAGACAGATTTGTTGAAACTAAAATACAGCAGGTCTTTATCGCTCATTTCACGGTCATTATCCAGGTCTTCCCACTCGATTCTTACCAGAGCCAGGTCTTTTACGTAATAGTCGCGTATGTCGTCATCAGATGATGAACTTGGGCCTTCACTGTAGACAAAGCACGCATAGGGATCGAGTTTGTAGTTCTTGCCCCAGGGGTCGACCGGAATGTAGGTTAAATACCGACCCATAAGGCCATTAAAATCTTTTTCGCCAAGTGTTGGTAACAGGTTTGCAGACGAAGTGCCTATTATCCCAAGATAAGGCAGGTCTTCCTGTGAGTTATGCAATACTACAGCCTGTTTTAGGACGTCGAGATCCTGGAGGGCCTTGGCGCGTTTGCTTTCCCTTATGTAGTCAGAATAGTAGGGCGTGGCCACACCGACAAGTATGGCAATGATGGCGACAACCACCAGTAATTCAATTAGAGAGAAACCGCGTTTCATATCGGGCACTCCTTCAAGAGGTTTGCAGGAATTACAGATTCCAATTCAGACCTTATATCGACAACATAAAGCAATAATGTTATCTAAAATATCAGCTAAATCAAGGCATTTTGTTATTAATATTTCGTAATCTTCAGTTGCTTTACCTGTCACCGGTCGGTTCGTTTGCCCTCCACCGACGCCTGGCCATCTCGTGAGAGAAGTAGTCTCCATTATTTCCCGCGCAGCTTGTTGCGCTTTTCTTCAGCCTCTGAAGTCGTATAAAAACCAAGCCGGCGCATTGTGGCGACACATTTTAATGCTTCCTCTGTTCTACCGCGTTCGGCATAAAAATCCAGCAGCCCTTCGTTGATTTTTCGATCCTTTTTAAATTCTTTGCGAGTCAGAAGAACATAAAAGGCGACTTCTTTAAGGCGGTCATTTTCGCCGTTAAACGCAAGATTCAAGAGATTGTCATCAGCAGCTCGCGAATCTTTGAAAGGCAGAGCCATGAAAGCGATGTTCATCATGTCACTGTCACCGGCGGTCGAAGCTTTCGACGACAGAACCTCGCGTGTGACTCTAGTTTTTCTGTTGCGGTCAAGGCGATAAACTCTTATATTTGTACTGAGCTTCCAGCCAAACAGCGTGTAGTTGTCGAGTTCAAGACGGTTTTTCAAATCTTTCTCGATCCACTTCTTATTGTAATCTGTGGTCGGGTTGATTTTGTTGTATTCTTTGAACCAGTGCAGGGCCTGGTCGTAATAGCCACGCTCCTTATAAAAGTCCATCAGGCCTTGAATTGCCACCGGATCTTTTTTGTTGATGCTGAGCATCGTATAGTAAGTATCCTCAATGTCGGCATCGGTATTTTGCGATTCCTTCAGCCTGTTCTCAAGTTTGTGCGTTTCCAGCTTTTTCATCTCATTCTCGATCTCTTCGATTTCCATGCGCGCCTGCTCACCATATTTGGGGTCGCGACGCAGCATGTCGAGAAACTTCCTGGCGTTGTCAAAATCTTCGTTCTTACTGTAGATCTCGGCTGAGCGCATGATGCCTTCGGCAAAATCCTTGTTCATGTCGTATGCCTGCAGGTAAGTTTTGATCGCTTCGTCGCTGTTTCCGGTGTCTTCGTAAAGCCGTGCCAGTTCAAAATAGCCGGTCGCGGGATCGGCGTTTTTGCGAATTTCTTTCTTGTATTCAGCTATCGCCTGCTCGGTTTTTCCGCTCTTATCAAGGTTTCGCGCA
>MFYY01000216.1:0-8856 GCA_001787855.1 Candidatus Riflebacteria bacterium GWC2_50_8
AAACAATGAAGCCGGCGATGAAGGGCAGGGTGACCATGCGGGCGATGAAGGGGCCCTGGTAGAAGAAGGCTTTGGCTTTGCCCGGTCTTTCCTGGGTCAGGCGCACCAGATAGGTGCCTTTGCCACCGTTGTATGCGTTAAAGCTTTGCCACTTCGCCGGGTTTGGCATCAGCGTTGCCGGGTATTTGCGCAGCGCGAAGCGTTTCTGCAGAACCATGCGGCCGTCTGGTGCCAGAACCTCAATTTCACCGCCAAAGTCGCCCAGTTCAGACTTGAGGTCGATACGAATCGAGTCGACGCCACCAGCGGTAACTGATATCTCGGTGGTGGCCGGCATGTCGTAGCCTTCTTCGGCGGTAACACCGAGATCGCCTTCGCCGATCGGGTTGTCAAGGTAGGCCGGATCAATAATTGCGCCGCCAATAACCATGCATAGCGCCAGCGCAAGGGTAGAGGCCAGTTTTCTCAGCCAGGTGCCCAGAAAGTAGTTCATGATCGCAGCCTCCTGTAATAGGTGAAAAATTATTGTCGCGTAACCGTAGGGGCAAGTCGCGACTTGCCCCTACGTTTGCCCCTACGGTGCCAGAGCCGGGCGGTCGTCGCGGATAATGATATTAACCTGCGCGCCGTCGGCGATACTGCCGCCAATGATAGCACGTGCCAGCAGAGTTTCAACCTCTTTCTGCAGCAGGCGCTTTAACGGTCGCGCTCCGTAAAGGGGACTGTAACCACGTTCGATCAGCCATTCTCTGGCATCCGCGCCAACGTTAAGCGTTATGCGGCGTTCATCAAGACGCCTTTGAATAGCGGCAATCTGCAGGTCGATGATCTTGTCGAGTTCACCGCGTCGCAGTGGTGTAAACAGGATTATATCATCGACACGGTTATAAAATTCTGGTTTAAAGAACCTTTTGACTTCGGCCAGAACCTCGCTGCGGGTAACTTCTGAAATCTCGCCGCGGTCGCCAATTTTGGCGATCAGAGTCTGCGCGCCGATATTGCTGGTCATGATCACCACGACATTGCGAAAGTCGACGGTGCGGCCCTGTGAATCAGTAAGTCGGCCATCGTCGAGAATCTGCAGAAGAATGTTGAATACTTCACTGTGTGCCTTTTCGATTTCGTCGAAAAGCACTACCGAATAAGGCTTGCGGCGCACCGCTTCGGTAAGCTGCCCGCCCTCGTCATAGCCGACATAGCCTGGTGGCGCGCCGATGAGGCGCGAAATCGAGTGCTTCTCCATGTATTCGCTCATGTCGATACGCACGATGTTTTCTTCACTATCAAACAACGATTCGGCAAGTGTCTTGGCAAGCTCGGTCTTGCCGACACCGGTGGGGCCAAGAAAAATGAACGAACCGATCGGCCGGTTCGGGTCTTTGATACCTGCGCGAGAGCGGATAACCGCGTCGGTGACCAGATTAACTGCTTCATCCTGGCCAATAACGCGCTTATGCAGATGTTCGTCGAGATGCAGAAGCTTTTCTTTTTCGCCTTCCATCAGCCTGGTTACCGGTATTCCGGTCCATTTGCTGACGATGTCGGCGATTTCTTCCTCGGTAACTTCTTCGCGCACAAGCTTGCCGGTAGTCTGCTTCTGCTTGATTTCTTCTTCCATCTCTTTGAGCAGGCGCATGGCTTCTGGCAGGCGACCGTGTTTGAGCTCGGCGGCACGATTAAGGTCATAGGCGCGTTCAGCTTCATTGATTTCCTGATGCAGCTTTTCGATCAGCTCACGCTGGGTCTGAACTCTCTTGATGACACTGCGTTCGCTTTCCCACTGGGCTTTCATCGAGTCGCCACGGTGGCGAAGGTCGGCGAGTTCCTTGCGCAGGGCTTCGAGGCGCGTCAGGCTGGCTGCATCCTTTTCTTTGACCAGCGCTGCTTCTTCGATTTCGAGCTGCATGGTGCGGCGCATGACTTCGTCGAGTTCGGCCGGCATCGACTCGATTTCGGTGCGAATCATCGCACAGGCCTCATCGACAAGGTCAATTGCCTTGTCGGGCAGGAAGCGATCGGAAATGTAGCGATGCGACAGAGTTGCTGCGGCAACGAGTGAGCGGTCCTGGATACGCACGCCGTGAAAGACCTCGAAGCGTTCTTTCAGGCCGCGTAGAATCGAAATGGTGTCGACAACGTCAGGCTGCTCAACGAGAACCGGCTGAAAGCGGCGCTCGAGGGCCGCATCTTTTTCGATGTGTTTGCGGTATTCGTCGAGGGTGGTGGCGCCGATGCAGTGCAGTTCACCACGGGCCAGCATCGGCTTGAGCATGTTGCCGGCGTCCATCGAACCTTCGGCACGGCCGGCGCCGACAATGGTATGCAGTTCGTCGATGAACATCAGTATGCGGCCATCGCTGCTCTTGATCTCGGCAAGAACCGCCTTGAGGCGTTCTTCGAACTCGCCTCTGAACTTGGCGCCGGCGATCAGCGCGCCCATGTCGAGCGCAAAAACGGTTTTGTCGCGCAGGCTTTCTGGTACGTCGCCCTGCAGAATGCGCTGGGCAAGGCCTTCGGCGATAGCGGTTTTACCAACGCCGGGTTCACCGATGAGCACCGGGTTGTTCTTGGTTTTGCGCGAAAGTATGCGAATGACGCGGCGAATCTCAGCGTCGCGCCCGATGACCGGGTCGAGTTTGCCGGCGCGCGCCATGGCAACCAGATCACGACCATATTTTTCGAGGGCTTCATAGGTCTGTTCAGGGTTTGCCGAAGTGACGCGCTGGTTGCCGCGTATCGCGGTCAATGCCTGTAGAAACTGGTCGCGCGTCAGGTGCAGCTCAGCAAACATCTTGCCGACTGCAGTGCTGGTGTTTTCGATCATGGCGAGTACAAGATGTTCGACCGACAGGTATTCATCCTTGAGGGCCTTCATCTCTTCTTCGGCTTTTACCAGTATTTGAGATAGCTCACGGCTCAGATAAAATTTATCTGGGGTCATGCCGGGCCCGGAAACTCTTGGCAAACGCGAAATAAGAGCTTCTGAGCGCTCCCGGATCGTTTTGAGCGGAATGTTGATATTGTTTAATACGCGGGGAACCATGCCTGCTTCGTCAGTAAGCAGCGCCGAAAGCATGTGTTCGGTATTGATTTCCTGGTGACCGTGCTGAATGGCGATGTTTTGTGCTGTCTGCAGTGCTTCCTGCGACTTCTGCGTCATTTTGTTGATATCCATCTTATTACCTCATCAAGCGTTGTACATTTCTATTCAGGCTTATCACCGCAATATGTGTGCCAGACGTGCATAATTCCTGTAAATGCCAGTATATCACGCGAAGAATGTTATGTTGGTAGCTTGCACAAATTCCAGCAGTGTCGCAGCAACGTCGCAGCGCTCTTTTCTGTTGCGACAAAACTGTCGCAAGCGATAGCAGGTCTGCCATGGCAATCACATAAAAGTGTGGCTGCTCAGTTACGCTTGCGAGTTAGAAAGCAGTTTGAAGTTAATTGATAAGGGCGATAGCCCGGTCTATCTCTGCTGCAAGTGGCTGCAGTTGTTTTTCCAGGCCTGATGAGCGGCAGCAGTTTAGAAAATTTTCAGTGACCGTTGCATTGCAGGCCGGTTCACTTTCGCTCAAGAAGCGTGACAACAGCAGGCCGGCCAGAAGAATTCGCGGGGTAAATTCATCGCTGTTATTCTTAAAATCGGGGTTCTGGCTTTCGGGCGACAGAATCTGGTCGATGCGCGCCAGCCATTCCTTTTGAGAAACCGGTCTTAGTGAAAGCAGCGAGAGAATTTCAGCGGCCTTTTCGCGCTGGTTTGCCGGCGATGGATGAAATATCGCTACGCTCCGCATGGTTTCTTCGACGAGATAAGTATGTTGGGCAATCTGCGCTTCCATTTTCTGTTGAATCCTGATCAGTCGCTCATCGGGCACGTCGAGTTCCGCGCCAAAAAGCGTAAAGATTTCGCGTTCAGCATCATCAGAGCCATCACATAGTGCCAGTCCCCAGCAGCCTGAAAGGATCTGATCCCTTTCGTCATCACTGAGGCGAAGGCTTGGTTTGAGTTTCTGATAACCGTCGGGAGACTCGATCGCAGCAAACCACTGTTTCTTTTCATCGGGTGGTGCCGGAATAAACTCGATAATCGTGCGCAGGCTGGCGATTTCTTCGCGCGAAATTACGCCATCAGCGTTTTCCATGCGCAGCAGGTAGTGCAGGAAGGTTCGGTAGAACCTGGCGTCTTTACCGGCTTTAAACACCTCATAAATACTGCTGGAAATCAGGTAGCTTCCGGCAAGGCCGATGGCGGCGCCTGGAATTATCCAGAAAAAGCCGGTATAAATGCCGAGCCAATAGAGAACGGCAGCTGGCACAGCTTTGAGCGTGGCCTGGCTTTTTCTCGTGCTTTCAGAGGGCAGATTGCCAAGATTCTTTGCTTCGAGGGCAAGCACCTGGCACTTTTGCGCGAAGTCCTTTTCCCAGCAGCTGCTGTTTGATTCGTTTAAAATCCATCTGATCATTCCGGCCGCAAAATAGCCGCGGCGTTTTTCGTCACTGATCTGATCGGCTAACTCGGTTGCATTCTGCTGATTCTCGTTCATCGCTTCATCCTCCGGCTCTGTTCTATGCTACAGCCTAACCTTAAACTGCTGAGAAATCAATGCCGGCAGCAGACCCGATGAAATTACCCTGCGATTTAACCGGCCTCGGTGGCAACTTTTGCGGCATGTTTAAATTGTCACTTTTTTTTATGCCGGGATTTGTTATAATAGCTGCATATAAGCATCATGGAGTGATTTTATGACAAATTACAGAAGACAACGCGGTTCGGGTTTAATTCTGCTGCTGGTCACATTGGCATTTGCCGTTGTGCAGATGCCCATTGCGGCTCGGGTCAGGCCAATATCTTCGCCAGACGATATCGAGAGTATCAGGTTTCTGAGCCCGAACAATGTGCCGGTAAAGGTCATAACCGTTTATGCCCCTGAATTCGGCAATCTGGCTTTTATCATGTCGCTGATCAATATTGTCGCTGATATGCATGAGAAGGGCCTGGTCAAAGCGGAAGAGTCTTTCAAAATTCATCTGATACCGACCTTGAAGTCGCAGGCATCTGATTTTTCAGAGCTTCGCAGCAAAATCAGCGCTGAGCGCCTTAAGAAATATGTCGAATTCAGTTCTATTGCAACCAATAACGATGTCTGGATGCAGGACTGGGGCGAAGTTGGCGTGGTGAAGCTGAAAAGCGAAGCCAAGGCACAGCTGGTCGTATTTGATTCAAATCGTGGGCGTGGCACCAGTGATCTGCCCGCTCGTCTGGCTCATTTCTGGAACGGATTTGTCATGAAAAATCCGTCAGAATCTCGTTCTGGCGGCGATTACGGTGGAAACATTGAAGTTACGCCCGATAACATTCTGTTGATCGGCAATACTTCGACGCCAGAGCTTAGAGGCTATTTCGAGAAGCATGGTTATGCCGGTCGTATGGCGGTGCTCGAAACTGACTGGCTGCACGTCGGCCATGTCGATGAATATATCTCGGTCTGCCCGAATCCCAAGGCGCCGCGTGGTTATACGCTGATCAAGGCAAATCCGCGGCTGGCACTGCGTCTGATCAAAGATGCTTCGCCGGCAGAACTCAATGCAATTCCCCAGGATGACTACCGCAAGATGCTGATAGCGGTAAGAAACTACCTGCGCGAAGCAGAGCGCAAGCGTGGCCGTCGCGTTGTTGATGATGAAGCAGTTCCGCAGGAAGAACAGTTTTCACGGGCGGTAATCGATTATCTGACCAAAGATGAGAGCGGAGCCTATGTTCTGCCGGCGATGGATCTAAGTATGGACGGCAGCTCTGGCGCTCCGGCTGATAAAGAGGTCGAAGATTTCATCAAGCTGAACCTGACACTGGCCAACCTCATAGATACCAACGTTAAGGCTGCCTGCGCCAAAATTTCCGAGGTCAGAAAAGAGTCGGGAAAATCGCATTCGGTGCTGTCGTTTCCGGCTCTTTATAAGAAAATGTGGGGCGGCAAGCACATCGCCTACATTCCCGGCAGCGTGAACCAGCTGATTCTCAACAACCAGTTGATTGTGCCAGATCCGCAGGTCGAACGGCTGAGAAAGAACATCGCGCGCTCGGCCAGCATGATTGGGCTGCACGCCAATTTCGTCGATTCATTGCCTTATCACAATGCGCAGGGCCAGATACATTGTGGCACCAACGTTTTCAGGCATCCGAACCGGTATTTCGTGCGCCCACGCTAAGCGTGAGCGTCTGATAAATGCCTGCTCGTCAGGCTGATTGATGATAGAAGACAGCTGAGCGGCCATCTGGGCTGCTCAGCTTTTCTATTCGGTAGGGAAGTTTTTCTGTAGCTGGTCTGCCAGTTGTTCAAGGTCGGCGAGCCTGCGTTTGCCGGGTATGATGAACGGGTTTTCCTGGTTGCTATTGAGAGCCTGTTGTGCCTGAATAACAATCTCACGTGCAGCCTGTGTTGCTTTGCTCCCGACGGTAGCATATTCATCGCTGTTGTTCATATCAGGTGGCAACGGCGTTTTTATCAGGTAATCGACAGATTCAAACAATGCCGGTGCGTAGGCATGACTCCATTGCATGGTTCTGAAATCGACCAGATTACTGATGTGATATTGCCAGAGTTCGGTTTCTGTGGCGGCATTGCGCATGCTGAGAACATTATAGGCATTGATGCGCTGATGTGCGCTGTCAGCGCTCAGACGGCTTTTCAGGTAGTTTTTGAAATAGTCGAAGATCGGGCCCGCTGCCACCAGGGTTTCACGATCAGTTCTCTCGTAAGAATACTTTTCGAACAGCGTAAATTCCTTCGGGAAAAGGGAAATCTGCCCGGCAATTTCTTTGAGAACCGCTGGATTTGAGGCGTTTTCGATGAAGTAGGCAAGAGTTTCGCCAAGTTCTTTTGAGTTGC
The DNA here is from genome assembly GCA_001787855.1 of Candidatus Riflebacteria bacterium GWC2_50_8. GTDB lineage: Bacteria > Muiribacteriota > Ozemobacteria > Ozemobacterales > Ozemobacteraceae > Rifleibacterium. Next base: position 6,891 of record MFYY01000216.1, read on the forward strand.
GGTCGCCTGGTGATGTCAGCAGATCGACGAGGTGAAACAGGGTTACATCAACAGGAAATCCCTTCTTTTCAAGCAGATACCGGGCATTCTGGCGCAGGCAATGATAGTTTTCTCCCGGCGTGTAAATAGATTGCTGCAACAGCTGTTCAAAGTGGTTGAAGCAGTGAGTGCCGATAAAATCCAGTACTTCGTCATAACCATCGCCTGGCTGGACCTTATGCAGAAACCAGTCGAATTCACTTAATACATCAGGGTTTATGGCAAAGCTTGCCGGGTCAGTCAGTGCGGCCTGATGCATATACCTGATCGTGTGTGTCCAGTTATAACCCTGCCGGCTGTAGAACTTCGCAATTTCGAAAAGAACGTCACCTCTGTTACCGGCTTGTTTAGACAGGTTGTTGAGCAGTCTATCAGATTCTTCACGTTGCCGTTCTGCTGCGAACAGCTCAGCGCGCTGCACGACGAGCTTAATCTCGCATTCCAGCAGTCGATTGTCGAGCGCGGAAAATGATGCCCTGGCTTCTTTGACATACTCTTCAAGTGCTTGCAGGTTCGCCATGTTCTTTTCGTCGATACTCAGGCGCTGCTCGATATGTTTATTAATGGCCTGTTCAAGAAGTTCTGCGGTCGCACTGGCAGCAGGTTGCAGCTGTGCTGCCCTTTTGAACGATTCGACGGCGCCGCGAAAATCTTTGGCAGCAAAGGCTTCTCTGGCCATGCGTAAATGTCTGTCATGATCGTTTTCCCTGAATGCAAAATACGCCAGAGCCAGCAGAATCACCAGGCCAAGAAAATACAGCGGGCGTGCTGAACGCGGCGTTGCCGTTGGAATGACGCTTTCGGCGACCATGTTGCGAATTTTTTCGAGCTGGCTTTGTACTGTCTTTGTGTAAGAAGCGCTGCTGTCGTCACGTACGACACGGTAAACTCTTACTGCTTCAGGGATTCCTTTCAGGCGGTACTCACCGATCAGGCTGGTTGGCACTTCCTGGCGGTTCATCGCGAGATAGGTCGACTCGGAAAACCAGATTTCATTGGCGTCGGTCAGACTTTCGATACGGGCGGCGACGTTAACCGGCTCGCCATAGACATCGCCGTCGCGCATGATAACTTCGCCGGTGTTCATGGCGATTCTGATCTCTATTTTTTCGCTTTCAATGACGGTGGCGTTGAATTCTTTGAGCTTTTCCTGCATCATCACCGCGCAGAGCACGGCGTTGGTCGGGCTGGCAAACGAGAGCAGAAAGGCATCACCGATGGTCTTTATCAGCACTCCGTCATAGTTTTTGGCCAGCGGCAGCAGCAGTTCTTCGTGTTTCTTGAGAAGTCTGCTGACTGCTTCCCGGTCACTATGTGAAGTTCGCTCGGTAAAGCCTTTTATATCAGTGAAAACAATGGTCAGAACCCTGGTTTCTTCCATGTGTGATCTTACCTGCTCTGTGAATTAATTTGCGTTCGAATGAATGATAATCTTAACGGCCGTGAAATACAAATGGCAGCAAAACAAAGGGAACCGCTGATGAGCGGTTCCTTTAGCTGGATTGAGAAGGTATTACTGGCTATCTCAGCCTGATTGTAAGAAGATAAGGCATTTTCAGTGTGGCAATGTTGAAAAGAATTTCAGCGCTGCGAAATAGCTTTTGTTGCCGGTTTCGGTTACATGACTGAGCTCGAATCTGACGGTCTGTTGCAGAATCCTGTTCAATGCAGCATAGCGTGGGTCGTGCGTCTGCTGGTTGTTGCGGAGTCCAGAAATATAATACTGCAGCGTCTCTTCGGGATTTTTTTTGAACATGCTGTTGAGCGAATCGATAGCGCCAGAGATCTGGTCGTCTACGCTGCTTTTGGCGACGAGAACATCGAAAAATTCCTGCCGGCTCGGCCCGATAAGGTCGGCCAGTTTCTGCAGGCCAATTGAGGCGTCAGACAGCTCATAGTAGTTTTCAAGTTCGATAACGAAGGGTAG
>MFYY01000216.1:8905-12340 GCA_001787855.1 Candidatus Riflebacteria bacterium GWC2_50_8
ACATGATTACCCATGGCCGTAGGAATAGTTACCGAACGTGATTTTTCGCGAAGCGTAATTCTTTCGCCTGCGTTCAGGCCTTTTTGGTTGAGATAACCGGTAGTCAGCTTCGGCAAAGAGCAGCCGGGGTTAACGATGCGACCCTTGATTGACCAGTAGTCTTTAAAGGTGGTTTCGCCGATACCGGCCTTGAGGATCTGGAAGACGATCACTACGCAGTTGTTCTGCAGCACCTGATAATAATCTCGCGAACGGTCGACCAGCGAAAAGTCTATCGCGGCTCGCAGTACCAGCTGGGCTATTTCCTGCGAAATCTTGAGAGGATACATCTTGATGGTCTGATTGCTGTTAAGCAGGCTGTTTTGAACGCGGTCAGTAAGGGTCCCGACTTCAAGAACCAGTGGCCACGGGTCTTTTGCTCTGCTCGGGAAAAACGCCTTGGCCATGGATGTTGGCTTCTCGCCCTTGCGCAGACGATTGGTGGCCGATACTACCAGGCCGGGGTCGTATTGCTGGCCATCGCTGGTTGTGACTCCCTGTTTCGACTTGAAGGTAAAAGCCAGTGAAATGTGGGCGGCAACAAACTTGGGCGGAAAGTCTTCGACGCATAAATATACTTTATCGACTTCGCTGAATCTGATGCGGCCTCTTTTATAGATGGTGCTGAATTCTTTTCCGTCAAAAGTAGACCCCCAGCGCATCTGGTCGAGAACAATCTCGTCGTTGCTTCTGCTGACAAGTTCGACCGGGCGCAAGTTTGGGCTCCACTCAAGGCCGGCGCCGGCAAAAACCGGCAGCAGTATGAGCGCAACCATCAATAACAGATAGTTCTGGTGGCGTTTAATCATGTTCTCATCTCCGATGTACAGTCGAACATTTACTGGTCAGACAGTATTACGAGTTAATCATAATAATTGTCACCGCAGCTGTCAAATTCTGCTGGCCAGAAATTTGCGATGTTATGTTGTAGTCAGCAGGTAAATGCGGCAGGGCTCTGTTTTGCCTTTGAGTCTTACTTTATCTCCGGGAACAAGAGTGAACAATTCGCTCTGCAGGCCGGCCATTGATTCAGAGCAGATTATATTGGTTTCTGGTAATGTTGCCGCGTGAGTTTTCAGGCGGGCGGCTGTGTTAACTACATCGCCAATGACTGTGTAGTCGAGCTTGCCATTGCGCGAGCCAATTTTGCCAGAAACCATGGTGCCGGAGCTGAGGCCGGCAGAGAACACAAATTTTTTGTCCAACCCGGAACTTTCGAGAGCTGATTTAATCTGTAGTGCTGCGGTACAGGCCATCTCCTGATGATGTGCGTCTGAGATGCTGCTTCGAAAAACCATCATGATTGTGTGGCCGATAATCTTATCCAGTCTGCCAGCATTTTGTGTGCAGATCGCATCTGAAATTCCAAGAAACAGGTTTAACAGTTCCAGTTTCGCCGCGCTGTGCTGCGTGTCAGAAGAATCATGGAAATGCAGCGCAGCAAACAGCACGGTCGCTGCAACCCGTTCACCGCCTGGCTGTAATTCAACTTCTGTTGTTCGGCGGATTTCTTCGAGAACTTCTGCTGAAACATATTGCTCAAGTCTGGCCTTTTCAATAAGGCTCTCCGTCATGTTGTTGCACTCATTGCCAATTGACTCGAACTCGTCGCCGGTCTCTAATACCAGCTGATGCTCAAGGTTTCCGCTGGCAATTTCCTCAAGTCCGTCAATCAGCTGCTGCGCCGGAGCGATAAAGATTGCTCTGGTAATAAGTATCACAAGCGCAATTACCAGCAGTGCATACACGGCAGGTAACCACCAGAAGTTCATGGCACTCGAAGAAATCGGTCTACTGATCTGTGTTACTACGACCAGAGGCAGATTATGGTCGAAATATGCCAGCGAAAAAACCTCTTTCTTCGCTGTTCTGTCAGACCATTGGACCTCTTTCTTCAGTTTATAGCAGCTTTCCATCTGTCTGACAGCATGATTGCGATCAATCGCCGCTGAAGTGAGTTTGTCGATCAGCTCGATTCGCCCGTCTTTGACCTGCCCCAGGGCAATATCTATCTGCAGGCTGCCATCATCGTCGTGGAGCGCTACCTGATTTTTGATTTCATTCGTCAGGTTTTGAATTATCAGATAAACGTCATAATCAACGATCACAAAGCCAACTGGTCTGACTTTATCTGACCTTTCGCCGGTTACCAGCATAAAACTGACCCTGGTATCACGAGATACTCTTGGTATTAGTACCAGATGGCCACGGTTGTTTAGAAGATGCTGACTCATTTCCTGGTTTTTTGTCGTGTTGGCAAGCAGCGCCGATACTGATTCAGGATTGGCTGATACCAATGGAGAAGCCAGAACCATTTCTTCGACAGAGTTCAACATTACCCATTTTGAGTCACGGCGCGCTTTAAAGTCATATCTCTGAACAAAATCGTCAGCCCAGAATTCGATCAGCGAGTCATTCAATTTTTTGTAGATAACGCCGGCGACCGGCTGACTATGGCACCATTCAGCCAGGAATTGCCGATAATCACCATCGGATTTTCCCTGCAGCGCGTGTAGATCAGTTGCCAGATCGCGGGTGTTCTGCTCATACCTGCTGATTTTACTGTTCAGTAGAGTCTGCATGAGCGAATTTCTCATTTTCAATTGTCGCAAAATTTTCTCTTTATCTGCATTGGCCTCGTAGTCATCGTAGGCGATTGTAGATAATATCAGGCTTAAAACCGGTAACATACAGGCAAATACGACCGCAGCAACGATTTTGAAGGCAATGGTAAGTCTCAGGTCGAATCCATAGAGATAAAGCCTGAAAAAAATCATGCTGCCAGTCAGCGCCATGATGCTTATAATCAGCTCAATCCAGACCCGCGATCTTGTGAGCGTGTGTTCAAGCTCTCTAAGCGGACAACTTACTTCTATACATGGTGTCTGTCTGGAGAATAAATCCAGGCGCCCCGGAAAAATCGTGCCCTGCTGTGCAATCCTGCTTATCTGCCTTTGCGGGGCTACCGTGCGCAAAGAATAACTTTCCTTTTCCATCACAAAAGCGCTGAGGTTCATGTCGGCATAGTTTTCAGGAAAAGGCAGAGGCTGTTGCAGATACCCGGTTTTACGAACGAAGGCAGGATAAAAAGATCTGGAAATTGCGCTGCGGGTAATTGCGCTTTCCGGGATATCCTGTAGTCTTATGGCAGCGAAATAGCCGCCAAGATTGCCTGTCGATTTGCCTTCCAGCTGCCGTGCGAGTCCGTAATACAGAAATATCTGACCGGTTTTTCCAGCTTTGCTGGCAATAGTTCGCAAAATTTCGCCCGGAACAACCCGCGCTGCAACAACTGTTCCAAAGTAATTCTGAATGAAATTGCCACTGTAAACGCGCTGGTTTTTTTCTGTGTTGGACAGCATGTGCTCAGGAAATGCCGCAACATAAGCTGAAGGA
>MFYY01000217.1:0-2770 GCA_001787855.1 Candidatus Riflebacteria bacterium GWC2_50_8
AGCTTGCCGAGGCAGAAAAACATCATTATGAAATTATTCAGAAAATGGAAAAGGCTGAAACGGCGGCGATCTTTCGCACAGACATTCTTCATTTTACAAAGAAAACCATCAACAAACTGAAATCTCGCAAGCAGGATTTTATAGCAGCCGGTTCTCAGATAGAGATTTACCGGGCAGCCCAGGATAAAGAAGCTGAATCTGAGCGGTTCTATCGAGAACAGGCTGAAAAAGCTATTAACGCACAACAAGGCAAGCTGTTTCTGGCGATAGCAAAAGAAGAGCATCAGCACTATGCCATCCTGGAAAACATTATTGAGTACATAACCTATCCGGCGACTCATCCCGAAAACGCTGAATTCAATTATCAGAACGAGGGTTAATTCTCATTGCTCACTTCATCGCAGGCTGTTTTGTTTCCGGGACCACCAGGAATGGTAGTTCAGACCTGACTTCACAACTATGGAGAAATAGTATGAACAAAGAGAAAACTGTAAGTGGATCACCTTATGTCCTTCCGGCGCTTCCCTACAAGGAGAACGCGCTGGGTGCAACTATCCCCGCCGCAACGATTGCTTTCCATTACGGAAAACATCATCAGGGCTATGTTGATAATCTTAACAAGCTTGTCGCAGGAACTGAACTGGCGGGCATGTCGCTGGACAAAATCATTACTCAAACAGCCGGAAAGGCCGACAAAGTTGCTATTTTCAACAATGCAGCGCAAATCTGGAACCATAATTTTTATTGGCACAGCATGCGACCAGAGGGTGGTGGCGAGCCGCCCGCCAGCTTGATGCGAATGATTGAGTCGTCGTTCGGGTCGCTGGATGCCTGCAAAAAAGAATTGGCTAACGCAGCAACAACCCAGTTTGGCAGCGGTTGGGCATGGCTCGTGGTCGACGGCAACAAGCTCTCGGTGGTAAAAACCGCCAATGCTGATTTGCCTTTAATCAGGGGTTTGAAGCCACTATTGACTATCGATGTCTGGGAACACGCCTACTATCTTGAATTTCAGAACCGCCGGGCTGATTACGTTAACGCCGTGCTTGAAAACCTTATCAATTGGAATTTCGCTGCAGACAATCTGGGGACGCCCCAGCATGCAGCATCTACTCAAGACATGCACCGGTAACTGCCCTGATTGATTATCTTCCAGTGCCCCTCTGGATATATCGGAGGGGCACTGCCAGCATAACTGCGCGACAAAAACCAGATTCCGGCCAGCGGCATTTCTTATTGAACGGAGAGAGGGTAAACAATGTTCAACGAACAGATATCAATCGTGCTTTCAGGAGAAGCTGGTCAGGGACTGGATACAATCGAGTCGCTAATCATCATACTGCTGAAAAAAAGCGGATTTAACGCATTTTTGTCGCGTGAATTCATGTCAAGAATTCGCGGCGGTAACAATACCAGCGAAATCAGGGTTTCATCGGCAGAGGTGCATGCCTTTGTCGATAAAATCGACATTCTCGTCATGTTAAGCCCACAGGGAGCAGATCGGCTCGAAAAGCGGCTGACCCCGGCAACGATTATCATTGGCGCCAATGTCAGTGTTCCGGCAAAGTATGCCGAAATGGGCTGCCGGGTTATCCCGCTGGACCTTGAAGAGAAGCTGACAGTACTCGGCGGCAGCATCTACGCAAACATTATTGTCACCGGCATACTGGCCAGCCTTCTCGCCTGCGACAATGCAAGCGCGCAGGAGCTGATCCGTTCACGCTTCAAGGCCAAGGGCGAGGAGCTCGTTAACAAAAACCTCGTGGCGCTGCAGCAGGGTGTTGATATCTCCAGAGAGCTTGCGATCCCCATATCGATTCAGCGCGACGCAAAAGCAGCCGCTAAAACCGCATTGAGCGGAACAGAAGCGATCGGCATTGGTGCTATTGCCGGTGGCTGCAATTTTATCGCTTCCTATCCAATGTCGCCCGGCACTGGTGTTCTCGCATATCTGGCCAAACAATCAAGAGAGCATGGCATCATTGTTGAGCAGGCCGAAGATGAAATTGCGGCAATAAACATGATGCTCGGCGCCTGGTATGCCGGCGCCCGCGCCATGGTTACCACTTCTGGCGGCGGCTTCGCCCTCATGACCGAAGGCATGAGCCTGGCCGGCTGCGTCGAATCTCCGGCGGTCATTCATCTCGCACAGCGCCCGGGGCCGGCTACCGGCCTGCCGACAAGAACAGAGCAGGGTGATTTAAACCTCGTTCTGTATGCCGGGCAAGGCGACTTTCCCCGGGTTATTTATGCTCCCGGCAAATTCAACGATGCCATTACGCTTACCCAAAAGGCTTTTGACGTAGCCGACCAGTTGCAGATACCGGTAATTATTCTGACTGACCAGTATTTTCTCGACAGCATCGGGATGACTGACCAGATCGACTTCTCCAAAGCAGCAACAGTAAATAATTTCATTGAGACATCCACTGACTATCAGCGCTATGCAATGACTTCATCAGGGGTATCGCCAAGAGGAATACCAGGCTATGGCAAAGGGCTGGTCTGCGCAGACAGCGACGAGCACTCAGAAAACGGCAGAATTACCGAGGACTTTGCCATGCGCGTTGCCATGGTTGACAAGCGTATGCGAAAACTCGATGGTTACAAGGATATTGAGCCAGAACTGATTGGCAACAAAGATTATTCAACGCTGATTATCGGCTGGGGATCGACCTATGGCGCAATCTGTGAAGCGCTGAAACTGCTTAACCGCGACGACATTGCTTTCGCGTTTTTCCAGCAGGTTTATCCGATTCCGAGCAGTGCG
>MFYY01000217.1:2792-12324 GCA_001787855.1 Candidatus Riflebacteria bacterium GWC2_50_8
AGAAGCGAATTGTCATCGAAAACAATGCGACCGGGCAATTTGGAAAACTTCTGGAAATGGAAACTTTGGTGAAGGTTCACCAGAAGATCCTGAAATACAACGGCATGCCCTTCTCGGTTGAAGAGCTGGTAGAAAGAATTCTGGGAGGATTATCATCATGACCACGCGTTTTGACTTTGTTGAAGGCAAAAACACAGCCTGGTGCCCGGGATGCGGGAACATGATGCTGCTGGCAATTCTTAAAGGCGCCCTTGAAGAGTTGAATCTCGACCCGACCAGGGTTGTCATTTCTTCGGGCATCGGCCAGGCCGCCAAAATGCCGCAATATTTGAAACTCAACTATTTTAACGGTCTGCATGGGCGGGCGCTGCCGGTAGCCACTGCCATCAAAGCGGTGAATCCCGAGCTTACCGTGATTGCCGAAGGCGGCGATGGTGACATGTATGGTGAAGGCGGCAACCATTTTCTACACACCATAAGACGCAACCCTGATATCGCCCACATCGTTCACAACAACATGGTGTATGGTCTTACCAAGGGGCAGGCATCGCCGACCAGCCAGAGGGGCTTTATTACGCCGGTACAGGTATATGGGGTAGCGAGTGAACCTTTTAATCCACTGACCACAGCCATTTCTATTGGCGCGACATTTGTCGCCCGCGCCTTTGTCGGCAATCAGGAGCAAACCAGAGAACTGATCAAAGCAGCAATCTGTCACAAAGGTTACGCGCTCGTTGATATCTTCGATCCTTGTGTCTCGTTCAACAAGATCAATACATTCAAGTGGTACAAGGAAAACACCTATGTGATCGATACTTCTTACGACCCGTCTGACAAGGCTGCTGCTCTGAAAAAAGGTGCTGAAGAAGTTCCCTACCCACTCGGCATAATTTACCGTCAGGCAGAGCACAAACCAACGTTCGAAGAGCAGTTGGCCGTCTATGAAAAGAACCCATCACCTCTTTACTGGCGCCAGCGAAGCAGTGAATTGTTAAACAAGCTGATGCTGCCGTCAGACTAACATTCGCAACGCCTCAATGCTTATTGTAAGGCAGACCGAGCATCGACGGACCTGCAATTTTGGTGCTCCGCAAGAATGAATCAGAGTTGCTCAGCAACTGCGACAACCGGCAGCGGGCAGTAGGTTGCAATCTGCCAAACAAAACTAACGCGGCTGGAAAGAGTTAAAAAAGGGTCTGAGAAGCTGCTCTTTTTCTGCTTTCAGCTCTTTAAGCGTATTAAGAGCAACGTCACGATCTGCGACAAGAGCCGATTTTTCGAGACTGAGCGCGTTGAATGAGGCAAGGGTTATGTCGCGTTCGGTCTCTAGTCTGGATTTCATATTCAGGATGATGAAAAAAACTGAAATAGCGAAACCCATGAATACAACACTCACGACCTGCAGGCGGCGAATGCGGTGCTTTCTTCTGGCCTGAGCCTCGCGCAGCATGACAAGAGTCGGCTGGTGCGCCGGGCAGTCTGACAGAAGAAGCGACTCGCCAAGATTAAGATCACCGCGTGCCAGAGCCGCGGCCGCAAAACGCAGACGAGTCTGCATAGCGCCCTTCTGGGCTTCAGGATTTTCGGGCCAAAGTTTCAGAGCTTCTTCGAACAGCGCGAGAGCACGCGAAAGATCTGAATAGCTGTTTCCTGGCTTGTCAAACTCAACCTTTGCTGAACTGTTAAGACTCAGGCTCTCTGAGTGCATAAGATATTCCTGCACTTCATTCTGCAGCTCTCTAACCGATGAATAGCGATCAGCAGGGTCGGTAGCCATAGCTCTGAGAGCGATTTCGACGACTTCGTCAGTTTTATCGACGGGTTGAATAATGTTAGCGGCAGCGGCTTCGAGGCATGCATAGACGTCTTTTCCGGTGTGAGGAGCCTTGCCGGTCCAGATTTCCAGGAGTGTAGCCCCGAGAAGATAGACATCGGTTCTCTCATTAATCGAGGCGATATGGCAGCGGGCAACCTCTGGCGCCATGTAGGCCGGGGTTCCCGCCTGCATCTGCTCGGCACACTGGCTTTCGGGATCACCATCTGGAGCCAGCGAGACCGCGAGACCCCAGTCGGTGATAATGATTTCGCCGAACTCGCCGAGCATGACGTTTTCAGGCTTGAGATCGCGATGAATAATGCCGCGACTGTGGGCATAAGCAATGGCATCGCAGGCCCGCAGAAAAATACCCAGGTTTTCTTTTGGTCTTCTCTGCGAATAAGTTTGATCCCAGCGGCTTCCCGAGATCTTTTTCATGGCGATGAAAAGATCGCCATTCTGGCTGCGACCAATGTCTATTATGGGCAGAATGTGCGGGTGATCAAGTCTGCCGGTAATCTGCCCCTCGAGAATAAAGCGCCGGGCTGCACCATGTTCAGAAAGAAATTCCGGTTTCAGAAACTTAACGGCAATATCACGCCCGACCGAGCTCTGAACCCCATTGTACACAACTCCCATGCCACCTTCGCCGATTTTCTTATGCAAACGAAAATTCAGCGGAGACAAGGCCTCTTCTGTTTCGGAAAATGCAAACCGATATTCCGGAAGATCAGTTATCCAGAGGGCTAACGAAGATTTGTCATCTTTTGCAAAGATCGGGGGAGATGATGACAACGTTTGTTTTGAGTTTTGCTTGCGACGGGCCATAAGCTCATGCTATCGCATTTGCCGGGGCATTTCCAGAAAATTATAGATTTTACTCAAGACGAAGCCATTCGCTGATCGAACAAGAAATACGACAGATTCAGCAAACGCGCTGTCTGCGATGTTTCGCGGTATATTCAGCGGAAATCGCGGTAGCGGGCACCGCTGATACTGAGCTCTTCGCTGGCCGAGTGAATCAGCACCCTGCCCTGATCGTCTCTGGCAAAAACCCAGTCGAAACGGCCGGTAAACGGGTCGGGATAACGCTGGCGCAAAAAGCTGTTGCCAAAATTGTCGCGCAACAGCTCTTCGGGGCTGGCCGGAGCGCGGTTGTGACAACGCTCAAACTTACCCGCGGCGCGTTTAAATTCGCCGAGAATAAAGCGCAGCTGGTCTTCTTTGCCGCGACGCACCGCAAGATCAACGCGCGGAATCGCCACAGCAAGACTGATCGCGAGAAGCACCACCGAAATACTGATAATCAGAAGTGAGACGCCACGGCGGGCGTCGGCAGAAGGCTGGCACGACTCAAAAGTCGGCATAGCTTATTCCATCAAGACTCTGACCCTCGGCACCTGATTTAACGTCGTAAACATCATTGTTTCCCGGCTGCGAAGGCACGATGACCCAGGTGTCGACCTTTTCGGTAAAAGGATCGGGTGGAATGCCACGGATATAACCCTGCGTAACCAGCGCGTTAAGGCTGTCGGGCCACTTTTCATGGTCTTTGAAGTAATCGTTGAGAATGGTGCGAAAGGCATGCAGGTCTTTTTTCAGCGCAGTTTCTTTGGTGCGCTGAATAGTGCGGCCATACATCGGCACCACGGTGACATAGAGCAGACCGATAATGGCAACGACAACACTCATCTCGATAAGGGTAAAGGCCATTCGGTTATTGCGCAAACTCTTCAACATCGCTTATCCCCTGGTTCCACGGTATAAATCCAGAAAGTTCTCACCGGCAACACGGTCAAGTTCATTTTTAAGATACAACTTCTGAACCGATTGCGCAAACAGCTGACTGCCGGGGCCGGCACTGGCGATATTCGGCTCAAGCTGTGTTACCTTGCCTTTCTGAATGATACTCATAACGGTGCTGTTCATAACCAGCGTCTCGTGCACCGGAACAATTCTTTTACCGACCTGATCGGCGATGAGAGCCTGTGAAACCACTCCCTGCAGGCTTTCGGCGAGCACCTGGCAGACAAATTCGCGATCACTCTCGGCGAACGAGAAAATGAATTTTTCGAGAGTATTCACTATGCCCAGCGTCTGCATGCTCAACACGACAAAATGACCACCGGCAACATACTCGATGATGCTTTTAAACGGTATTTCGCGCTTGAGATCGCCGATCACCAGAACGTCAACGTCCATACGCTTCGCAAAGTTAATACCCTGATCAATCACGAAAATATCTTTGCGAAACTGACGCTGCGAAATGCGGCAGCGTTTCTGCTCAAAATTGAATTCGATAGGGTCTTCGATGATCAGAATATGCCTTGAATGGCGCTGATTCATGCGCTCGACCATACTCGCCAGAGAAGTTGAGATACCTGAACGGGCCGGGCCAGCAATTATAAAAATGCCTTTTTTGGCATCTAGACACTGCACCAGTGAGTCTGGGAACTTTATATCTTCGAGAGAAGGAATCTTGCTGTCGATAATTTTTATCAGCGCGACCGGCTTCTGCTGCGAATGAAAAAGGGTCAGACGATAGTTACATGGCGGCTTGCCGAAAAAATTTGCTTCAAAAGAACTGGTCTTCTTGAATTTATCGACATCTTCATCGCTGAGCAGACTCTTGAGCAGGTCGTTCATATCTGTTTCCTGGACTGGCGGAAACTCCATATGCCGCAGAAACTTGTTTTTACGGATAAGCGGACGTGAACCGATCTTGAGATGCAGCTCAGTACCACCAGACTGTTTTACGTTTTCAATTAGCTTTTTGATATCCATGTGCTGCCTCTCTTACGACTGGCCGGAAATGCGCGACTTATCGATCGCGTATTCAACGGCGGTCTTCTGCGAAATAACGCGTTTGCGCGCCAGTACGGCGAGCTGCGAATCAAAAGTCTTCATTCCGGCAATTTCGCCCTGGCCCTGCAGAGTCCGGAACATGCTCATATTGTTGTTGCGCACCAGAGCCTTCATCTGCGGAGTATTGATGAGAATGTCAAAGATGGCAACACGCCCGCTCTGATCGTCTCTCGGCACCAGGCGCTGACTGATGATCATCTTGAGCTGAGATGCGATGCGTGCCCGCAATGCCTCGCGGTCTGCTGGTTCGCGACAGCTGATAAGGCGATCAAGAATCTGGTGGCAGTCACCGCCTTCGGTCGAACCGACAACCATACAACCTGATTCACAGAGGGTTAGAGCCTGATCCATGGCATCAGAATAGTTGATGGAGTCTGATACTACCACGTCAGGATCGACTCGATATGCTTCGCACAGACCATTGTAAAAGTTCGAAATATCGACTGGAATACTGCGCTGAATAAAAGCGCTCTTATTATCTTTAAAGACGTATTCCACCGGGTTTTCGATGGTAAAAATGCTCTTTTCGAAATGACTGTTAACAAAGTTGAGCAGAGCCGCGATGGTCGATGTCTTGCCTTCGCCTGAAGGGCTGCCAACCAGCACCAATCCAGAAGGAGACGAGATAACCTTGCGCACACCCTCACTAAATCCAAGATCTTCAAGTTCAAATATTTTTTCGCTGATAAAGCGTATGGCGATAGCAAACTTGCCCTTGTCGAGAAACACAGAAAACCTGAGGCGGCCGACAGTCTCGACATCTTCGGCGTAGGTGACCTGGCGCTGTCGCCCGAGAATCTCGCGAGCTTTCGGACTGCTGGTCTCAAGTATTATCCGCTTTATCTGATCTTCGTTGAGTATTATGCCTTCGAGTTTTTCGATGGCACCATGCAATCGGTAAAAAATCGGCTGATCAGGAAAAAGATGCAGGTCAGAAGCGCCTTTGACCTTTACCATCTGACAAATCTTCAATAATTCCGTCATTTTCAGACCTCTGTTAAGTATATTTGCTGTTTAATCGGCAGTCGCTGAGTTTTTTTTCACCTGCCGGCCAAATTATATGCGTTGCAAAAGCTCAAGAACATTTTTAAGCACCTGACTGTCGGGGGGAAGTGTCTTGCGCAGGCCCTCGAGAATGACCCTGGCCTTTTCGCCCTCTTCAATAGAATAGTAACAAAGGGCAAGGTGATACGAAGAAGACAGGTCGCGCGGATTAGCCTGCAGACCGCGGCTGAGCGCCGTAATCGCCTGCGGATACTTTTTCTGATTAAAGTAGGCAAGCCCAAGAGCGCCGTAGATGCGAATCAGATTTTTCTTGTCGTCTTTGCCGACATATTGCTGAACACGCTCATAGCATGCCGCCAGATGTTCCCATTCTTTCCTGCGGAAATAAATCTGTCCGAGCAGAACTGCTGCATTGATGTGGGCCGGCTCATCATCAACAATATGCGAAAGAAGCGTGGCAGCTTTTTTCATGTCGCCAAGGTTGTAGCAACAATGCGCCAGCTGATAACGCGCCTCAATGTTGTCAGGCTGCACAGCAACTATCTTTTCTAGAAGTTCCCGTGCCCTGGCAAAGTCACCGCTGTTGAAAAACTCCATGGCCTGAGCAAGAGCGTCAGGGCCGGCAGCGGCCTCATCAGGTGTATCGAGAGTAGCAACACCTTCCATGTCACGCACAACTTCTTCTGAAAGAGCCTTGAGAAGGGTGTTTGAGAACTTTTCAGGATGCTGCATATATGAGCCGAGGTTGCCGGCAATGCGCACCCAGCTGAAAAGCTCACTCTCGCGCTTTTTTTCATTCAGCGCAGTAACGACTTCCTCAAAAACCGCAAGCTCACCGTTCAACAGCAGAGCCTGATAGTATTCAGAAAAGACTTCAGAGCGCACCGCGCCAAGAAATTTTTTGATTTTCAACAATTCTTCACGGGCACCAAGGTGGCCAAGAGCCGCGATCAGCCAGGGCATCTCTTCTTCAGGTTCTTTTCTGATGCGCTCATAAATATTGGGCACCGCTTCTTTCAGGCGGCGTGACACCACGTAATCAAGAACGCAGCTGATTACCGGCGCGCAATCTTCCTTTTTCAGCATTTCAAGAATATCCTGATCTGGAAAATCCGCGACGCGCGTTGCGCACTCAACCGCTTCTTTGCGCACCCACTGGTTCTCGTCGCTGAGAAGAGGCCTGATCTCACGCACCCCGACCCCGCCTTCGAGAGATAAAGCCGCTTTTAGTGCCATCTTGCGAACGCCAAAGTTTTCGTCGCGCAGCAGCTCGTGAACACATTCTTCGCGTTTATCACTGCTGATGCGGGCAAGAACATAAGCCGCCGAGCGCCGGGTTGAAGCATCGGGGCTGGTCATCATTGCCTTGAGCTCTTCGACGACCGCATCGGGATCAGCGTTGGCCAGAGCAATGCAGACATTGGCGTGAACCCGGTTATTCGGGTGACCGTAGAACTTTTTCAGCTTGCGCTTCATTTCGAGCACCGGAATCTTGAGATACGAAATCGCTTCGACCGAATTGGCCTGAATTCTCGGGTCAAAAGAGCTCAACCCGCTCTCGAAAGTTTTGAGCAGGCGCGCCTCGGCAAAGGTTGCCAGCGAAGAAATAATTATCGCCTTCAGCCGCGAATCGCGCGCGATTTCGAACTGCCCGACCAGAGCCGGAACAGCCTCAGGATCTTTGAGTTTCGAAAGAATCTCGAGAACATTGATGACGATCCACTCATCCGGATCATTGAGCAATCCGCACAGGCTCTGCACGACGTCGCGCCCACCCATCTTGAACAGGGCACGCGCCGAATAATAGCGAACCATGCGGTCTTCGTCGTGCAGCAGTTCCATCAACGGGCGAGCCGCCATCGGGTCGCCGATCTCACCCAACACTCTGACAATTTCTTCCTTGTGCTGACCATCGGGGTCCTGAAGCCGCTCGATAAGCCTGGGCACCGGTGTACTGCTCATAAAATGACCGATCGCAGTTACCGGCTCAATGCTGTCAGCGTATTCGTCGAATGCCCGGGTAATCGTGTTCAGCGACTGGTTGTCGCCGATTTTTCCAAGACTGAGCAGGGTTTCTAATTTGAGTTCGTCTGAAACTTCTGACTGAATAATCTCTTCAAGGCGTGAAGTCGCCGGGCGCAACAATCTTCTGGCCGCCTTAACATACCTGAAGGATTCAATCTGCTGGAGGTCGGTCATTCAATAATCTCCTTCATGATGTTAGAAACCAGCTTGCCGTCGACCCTTTCATCCTTAAGAATCTCGTTGAGCGAATCTTTAAGAGTTTTACAGCCATCTTTGCGCGCCAGCATCAAAGCTGATTTGAGCTGATTTGTCTTCTTTTCACGAATCAGATTGCGCATCGCCGAATTCATTATCATAAGTTCGTGAGCCATAACACGCTCGCGCTTATGCAGACTGGGCAAAAGAATCTGAGAAATGATCCCGATCAGTGACATCGAAAGCTGGGTGCGAATTTCTTCGTGTCGATGACCCGGGAAAACGTTGATGATGCGGTCAATAGTCTGTACCGCGCCAACCGTATGCAGCGTCGAAAACACCAGATGCCCGGTCTCAGCGGCGGTCAGAACCATTTCAATAGTCTCGGTATCACGCATTTCGCCGACAAGAATTACATCGGGGTCTTCGCGCAACGCGTTCATCAGGGCAGCATGATAGTCACTGGCGGTAATTCCGATTTCGCGCTGGGTAAAAATCGACTTGCGCTCACGGTAAACAAACTCGATCGGATCTTCGATGGTAATCACGTGGCGATGCGATATACGATTGATTTCATTGACCACAGCCGCGAGAGTATGGGTTTTACCAGAGTTGGCCGGCCCGGTAACCAGAAACAGCCCACGCGGTCGCGCGGCAATTTCCTTAAGAATCTGCGGCAGACCAAGCGAGTCAATAGTCGGGACGTTGGTAGGAATAAAACGAAAAGCGCCCGACAGGCACCCGCGCTGCTTGAATATGCAGACGCGCACCCGCCAGCGGTTCTTGTAGCGCACCATGAAATTAGTTTCGTAACGCGCCCGCAGATCGCTCTGCGCCTTAACATCCATGAGGGGAAGAAAGAGGTTGGGCATTTCCTGATAGGCGAGAGGTTCGTGCGGCAAAGTGAGCAGGCGGCCGCCAACCCTGATCATCGGTGGCGCACCAGTCTTTAAATGCAGGTCAGAAGCCTGGCGCTCAATAGCTGTCTCGAAAAATTCATGAATTCTCAGCATCTGGCCCCCATCTAGTTTTGTTACATCGGTGGTTCGTTAAGAATTTTGCGTAATACTGCCGGGTTCGGAGCCGCTGCCAGGGCATCGTCGATCTTTACCACCCGGTCTTTTACCAGTTGCGCCAGCGACATTTCCATCGTGGTCATGCCGTATTCGGCGCCAGTTTCGAGATAAGACGGCAACATGTGGATCTTGCCGTCGGCAATCAGCGAGCGAACCGCCGAAGTGTTAATAAGCACTTCGAACGCGGCCACGCGCCCGCCATCGGGCTTTGGCAACAGCGTCTGCGAGACAACGCCACGCAAAACCATCGAAAGCTGCAGCAGAATCTGATGATGCCGTGATTCCGGAAAAACATTGACGATGCGCTCGGCCGTGCTCACCGCCGAACTGGTGTGCAGCGTAGCAATGACCAGCTTGCCAGTTTCGGCCGCGTTGAGAGTCAGCGATATAGTTTCTGGTTCGCGCATTTCGCCAACTACTATGATATCGGGGTCCTGGCGCAGCACGGTCAGCAAGCCCTCGTAAAAACTCAGGCAGTCAATACCTACCTGGCGCTGATTAAAAAAGCTCAGGTTATCTTCAAACTGGTATTCAATAGGGTCTACAAGCG
>MFYY01000218.1:0-1065 GCA_001787855.1 Candidatus Riflebacteria bacterium GWC2_50_8
GGTCTGAACCGTCTGGATCCCAAAGAGAAAATTTTCTCGCATTACCTTGCCAGTAGCGAGCGACCGCACAAGATTGCCAATAATTTTATTTATCGACTGGCCAATTTTGCCAGTGTACCAGATTTAATCTGGATAACAACCGTTGATGGCTTATCGGTTTTGAATACGCAAGATAATCACATCACCAATTATGTTTACAGTAAGGACAAAGCCGCTAGTGGCGGCCTGGGCGCGAAAATAGTTCATACAATCATTCAGGATCGGTCAGGAATTTTTTGGCTGGTGGTTAACGAGCATGGTTTTTTGCAAAAAATAGACCCGGGTGGTCGCCAGTTTAAGAGTATTTTGTGCAGCCAGAATCCCAGAGACGGATTTGTCGATATTACCGCCCCGCTTAGATTAGGGCCTGACGGCAACATATGGGTCAACGAAGTGACCTCTGGTATTGCGCGAGTTGACCCAAAAACCGGTCGAATTATCAACCACTTTCTTCACGACCCGCAGCAGCCATCGGGTTTTCCGCCACATCTCGAAGATTTTGATTTTGAGCCGCGGCACCAGGATATTATCTGGGCAGTGGCGAAAGGGGTGGTGGTCGAGTATAACTGGAAAACTCAGACCGTTGTAATCAGCTATCCATCAGGCACGCAATCAAAAATATGGCCGGTCTGGACAGACAAGAAAAATCCTGATCTGCTCTATGGGAACGTCTGGGGCGAAGGGTTGCTGAGGTTCAACAAACAAACCGGGCAGTCTAAAATCTTCACCTCTGATCCAGAGCACCCTGAAGAAACCCTCACTGGTCACACAATTTTTCCACTTCTGCCGGCTTATTATCAAACAGCTGCTAATCAGATCTGGTTGAGTAACCCCAGGATGGGATTTGATCTATTTGATCTTAACACTTGCAAGGTTCTCAGAAAGCATCTGTTCAACCATGCCGATTTTTCCAGCAAAGAGTTCGACGCCCATGCCGGTTATATCGATTCCAAAGGCCGCTTCTGGATGGGGCCAAACCAATATGATCAAGCCAGCGGAAAATTTACTTCTTTCAGAAATCTATAC
>MFYY01000218.1:1081-12294 GCA_001787855.1 Candidatus Riflebacteria bacterium GWC2_50_8
CCAACTCAGTCTGCGTGCTCGCTGAAGATAAGCAGGGTCTGTTATGGGCTGCCGGCTTTCTGGATGGAACGCTGACTCGTATCAATCCGAAAACTGGTGAAACCAGAGTTTTTACTGAGCGTGACGGCATATCTCCAGGTTTAGGCAGCGCACATTCTGCTGTGATATTGCCTGACGGACAAATCTGGATGGCCGGCACTGGCGGAGTTACCTATTTCCATCCCGATCAAATAGTCAATAACTCCTATCATTCACCTGTGTATATTACCAGACTGATGCAGGGCGCAAAACCTCTTCAACTGGGTATGGCGCCAGAGCTGGCGAAAGAGATCACTCTGAACTGGGACGAGAATTATTTTGAGTTTGAGATGGCGGCTCTGAGCTACCGTCGCCCGGAGGAAAACAGATACCAATACATGCTGGAAGGCGTGGATAAGAAATGGTATTACGCTGGGGAAAACCGGAGCGGACGATATTCTGGTCTGCCACACGGAATCCACACTTTGCGCGTGCGCGGTTCCAATAATGACGGAGTATGGAGCAGGCATGAGGCAACGCTTTATGTAACGGTCACGCCGCCCTGGTGGGCCACGTTCTGGTTTCAAGGAGCCGTCGTTCTGTTACTGCTGGTTTTCGTGCTTACCGGGTTTCGACTGCGAGTCAGAGGCGTTGAGCAACGCAGTAAGGAACTTGAGTTGCAGGTCAGCGAACGCACCTGCGAACTGCAATTGGCGAAAGACGTCGCCGAAAACGCCAACCGTGCAAAGAGCATTTTTCTGGCCAACATGAGCCACGAATTGCGTACGCCGCTGAATGCGGTACTGGGATTTTCTCAGGTAATGAAAAATTCTCCGGATGCCACAATGAGTCAGAAGGAGAACCTTTCTATCATTACCCGCAGTGGCGAACATCTTTTGAACCTGATCAACAACGTGCTGGATATATCCAAGATCGAATCCGGGCGGGTAGAGCTGGAGCCCTCATATTGCGATCTGCATCAATTAATGCAGGAAATGAAGTCGTGGATGCATGTGCAGGCCCATGAAAAAGGGCTGGCATTTACTCTGGAGCAATCACCGGATCTGCCTCGATACGTTACTGTTGATGGGAGCAAACTGCGGCAGGTGCTGATCAATCTCATTGGCAACGCCATAAAGTATACAAGGCAGGGCAGAGTGATTCTTCGTGCCAGGGTTGCCAGTCAGGTTTGTTCTGACCAGGTGCGGGTGCGATTCGAAATTGAAGATAGCGGAACCGGCATCAAGAAAGAGGACCAGGAACGCATTTTTTTACCCTTTGTGCAACTGGAAGAGCGCCTGCCGACGTCTGCTGGAACCGGGCTGGGGCTAGCCATCTGCAAGCAGTATGTCAAATTGATGGATGGGGAGGTCGGTGTTGCCAGTGGATATGGCAAAGGTTCGGTTTTCCACTTTGAGATCCCAATGGCGGTGATTCTGTCTGAGGCAATGCCAATGGCTGCACAGCGAGGTCAGCTTATCGGAATAGTGCCGGGGCAGCGGCGTTATCGTCTTCTCATTGCCGAGGATCAGCCGGAGAATCGCATGTTGTTGCGAAAGCTGCTTGATCCGCTCGATTTCGATCTGCGAGAGGCCGTCAACGGACAGGAGGCGGTTAATATCTCCGAGCAGTGGTGCCCACACTTGATCTGGATGGATATGCGCATGCCTGTCATGGACGGGCTGGAAGCAACCCGCCGGATCAGAGCGCTGGCGGGCGGCGCCGAAGTGAAAATAATTGCTGTTACTGCCCATGCTCTGGAAGAGGAGCGGCGTGAGATAATGACGGCGGGCTGTGATGATTTCATTCGTAAGCCCTACAAAGATGTCGAGATATTTGATGTTCTGGCCAAACACCTCGGTGTGTGTTTTATCTATTCAGAAGAGATGCCTGCTGCTGCCGTTGTTGAGCAACTGAGACTAATAGCCTTGACAGAACTGCCCGATGAGTTGCAGAATGAACTGGAGCAGGCCATTGTCAGGATCGACAGCGCCGCGATCAGTCACGCCATTGCCCACATACGCCCTTATAATCCGACGCTGGCGGAAAAATTGGCGGTAATGGCCAAAGACCTTCAATACGGTCAGATTCTTCGATTGATCAGAGAAGCTCGTGGCGCAACCAGTGTGGAGGATTAAATATGAGAGAAGAAATAAACAGCATACATGTCGACCGGATATTGGTTGTTGATGATACCGTCGCCAATTTACAGCTGCTGACCAAGATTCTGACAGGGCAGGGCTATGTCGTCCATCCCGCTTCTGATGGCGAACTGGCCATGTGCTTTGTTCAGTCAACTATCCCTGACCTCATTTTACTCGACATCAATATGCCGGGCATGGATGGTTTTGAAGTGTGCCGCCGGCTCAAAGCTGATAAAAAAACCAGTTCCATTCCGATAATTTTCATCAGTGTCCTGGAAGATGAACACGACAAGGTTAAAGGGCTGCAGGCCGGCGGAGTGGACTATATTCCCAAGCCATTCCAGCCGGAAGAGGTGCTGGCTCGCGTAAAGATTCACCTGCGTCTGCAAAAATTGACTACGCAGTTGGAGCAAGAAGTTCGCGCGCGCACCGATGAATTGGCAACAGCCAACCAAAGGTTGCAACAGGAGCTGGCAGAGCGGAAAAAGGCCGAGGCGCTGTTGCGCGAGAGCGAGGAGAGGTATCGTCTGGTTTTTGAGAACTCGCCAGTTTCGATCTGGGAAGAAGATTTTTCTGGCGTAAAAACCTTTTTTGATAGCCTGAGAAAGGAAGGAATCACTGACATCGAAGTTTACTTTGACCAGCATCCTGACATACTGCGGCATTGTGCGGGGCTGGCAAAAATAGTTGATGTTAATCAGGCCGCTATGGCTCTGCACAGAGCGGAAACCAAGGAAGATCTGCTGTTAGATATGGCCAATACCTTTACAGCGGAGTCGTTCGATACATTTCGGCAGGAGCTGGTCGGCCTGTGGAACGGTATTAAAGAAATGACCCGCGACGCTTTTGTTAAGACACTCGTGGGTGATCCGCGAAACGTGACTGTCTATTTTTGTGTTTGTCCTGGTTACGAGGAAACGCTGGCCAAGGTACTGGTTTCGCTCATCGACATTACCGAACGAAAGAAACTTGAAGAGCAGCTTCGTCAGAGTCAGAAATTGGAAGCAGTCGGACAACTGGCCGGCGGCATAGCTCATGATTTCAATAACATGCTTGTGGTGATAATTGGTTATGCAGAAGTTGTTCTTAGAAGAATTGCTCCAACTGATCCTTTACGTGAGCATATTGTGCAAATTAAGCTGGCAGGTGAGCGTTCAGCTGAAATTACCAGGCAATTGCTGGCATTTGCGCGCAAACAAACTATCGAACCGAAGATTCTTTATCTGAATCAGGCTATTGAGGGGATGCTTAAACTTCTCCGGCGGCTTATCGGGGAAGATATCGACCTGGTCTGGTTGCCTTGCGAGAATATATGGCCAGTTAAAATGGATCCCTCGCAGCTAGATCAAATTCTGGCAAATCTATGTGTTAATGCAAAGGATGCTATTGCTGATGTCGGTAAAATAACTATTGAAACACAAAACGTCTGTTTAAAAGATTGTTCCAGTGATGAAAAGCATGGGGTCCCTGCTGGCGAGTATGTCGTATTGATCGTGAGTGACAATGGCAAGGGCATGAACAAAGAGACGATAAACAAAATTTTTGAACCCTTTTTTACGACCAAAGAGATGGGCAAGGGCACTGGTCTTGGCTTAGCCACCGTTTATGGTATCGTTAAGCAGAACTCTGGCTTTATAAACGTTTACAGCGAGCCTGACTATGGCTCGGCCTTTAAAATATATCTGCCCATAATTGCCAACGAGGTAGTGCAGATTCATGAGAAAAGCTCATCAGATACAATTACTCCGGGATGTGAAACCATATTGCTGGTAGAAGATGACGCAGTAGTCCTGGAACTGGTGAAGATTATGCTGGAAAATTGCGGGTATCTGGTGCTGGCTTCTTCGAAACCAGCAGAAGCTATTCGCATGGCCAAAGAGAGAGCTGGCAAGATTGATCTTCTGTTTACTGATGTGATCATGCCCGAGATGACGGGTAAAAATCTTGTAAAAGAACTAAGTGCCTTTTGCCCTGCTCTAAAATGCCTGTTCATGTCTGGCTACACAGGGAATGTTATTACTCCCCACGGCGTAATGGATGTGGGCTTCAATTTCATCCACAAGCCATTTTCCATGCAGGAAGTGGCGGCCAGGGTGCGCAAAGTTCTTGATAACGATTGAATTGCAATCCGGCTTAGTTGCCTGGCTCTTAGATTGCGATCAGTTGCGGTTTCTAGTAATCAGACGCGCAATCTCGCGGCGCAGGTTTTTCAAATTGTAAGGCTTTTGTATAAAGCCGACAAGCGAGTTTTTGCTAACATCGGCTGGCAGCACGTTTCTGGTGTAGCCGCTGCAGAATAGCACCGGAAGCTCATTGCCCAATTTCCGAAGCTCCATGAAGAAATCGAGTCCGTTCATTTTGGGCATGGTCAAGTCGACCATAGCGATTTCTACGGGGTCCGAAGTCGCAATAATATGTTTTAGCGCCTGGCAACCATCGGCAAAGGCTTTCACCTGAAACCCGAGTTGCTCAAGAATGTTCTGACCAGCAGTACGTACTTCTTCTTCGTCATCGATAAGCATGATTGTCCCAGACATTTTTAATTCCTCATGACTTCTGTCTGAATGCAACTGTATCGAGAAATCTTCATTGTGCAACTGGGTTATTGGGAAATAAAGCCGGAAAGAAGTGCCTTTTCCTGGTTCGCTGCTAACTGCAATACCGCCAAAATGTCTTTTAATTGTGCCTAATGCTCCAGCCAGACTCAGTCCACGGCCTGCTGGCTTGGTTGTAAAAAATGGCTCGAAAATACGTGATTTTACTTCATTTGTCATGCCGCAGCCGCTGTCGGCTATCTCAATGCACAAGAATTTTCCCGCAGCACTTTCGGGTTCAAGAATGAAATTTACTTGTTTGTCTGGCCCCAGTTCGACAGTTGTTGTCTTAACCGCAATTTTACCATACTCTTTGCCAATCGCTTCATAAGCGTTTATCGTTGCGTTGATCAAAAGCTTCTTTAATTGCTCGGGGTCACATTCAATTCTGGCTTCAGACTTTTCTAACTCAAAAGAAAGACCGATAGTGGTCGGCACAAATGAACGTAAAAACGCCGAAATGTCTTTTATTAGATGGTTGGCATCAAGTTTTTCAATTTTGGACTGCCCTTCGCCAGAGTAGTCAAGAATTTGCCCGACAAGCTTGGCAGCTTTGCCGCTTGCGCTTACAATTCCACGGATAAACAATTGCAGATCATCCTGTTTATTATTGATTTCAAGCATTTCTGCATTACCCATGATGACGGTTAAAATATTGTTGAAATCATGTGCCATGCCGCTGGCCAGCAGTCCAAGGCTTTCAGCCTGTTGAAAATTGTTGATGCGCTGGCAAAGAAGCTTTTCTTCTTTCTCGACTCGTTTTTTATACGAGATGTCGGTGACCGCAAACAGCATGGAGCCCTCGTAATCTTCTGAACCAGTCAGTGCCCGGTTAGCTTGACCACTCACAATAGCCCATAAGTAGTCATTGTATCCACGTATGCGAATTTCAATTTCATTGCCCGAAAGGTGCTTCATGCTCTTAAGCTGGCTATTATAGACATTCTTGTCATCAGGGTGTATCAGCTCGATAAAGGGCGTCTGCAGAAGTTTCTCGATAGACTGACCAGCAATCCTGGCAAAAGTCGCATTAGCCTGCAATATAACGCCATTGCTGTTTAACACCAGAAAACCCGCGGGTGCAAAATTTAACAGCTGCCAGAATTGATTCTGAGTTTCCTCAGGTTCTTTTTCCAGGCTGTCTGATTCTTTGTAGCTCGTTTCCAGTTTTTCCAGCCGACCGAAAAGGTCTTTGAAAATAGCTTTTACTGGCTCTAAATCGAGCTTCTCACCTTTTGTCTGCTGTTTGTTCAGCTTACTGAGAAGGCTCTCAGCTTTCTTTCGCAATGCAGCGCTCTCACTCTGAATGTTAGCCATGGCACCACCTTTTCGTCATGATATTGTCTATGTGAATCCATGCAATACATGGGAAAATTTTTGGTTCTAAACTAATTTATCTCTAAATAAAGCAATAACACTTTTATTTGAACAGGTCAAATGCAAGCAATCCTTTTCTGGCATAGCTTTGCTGTTCGACTTTGTCCTGAAAAGTTTTGTATGAGCTAACTTCTATATATGTGGAGAACCAGAATTTTTACCGAGCAATTTTTCAGAGCTGGGTGCAGAATTCTATGTTACTGGTTTGTCCTCTATAAACTGTTTGACTGTTGATAATACGCGCTCCGGTTGTAAAGGCTTAACCAGAAAACTCTTCGCTCCAGCCATTACCGCGGCCTTAACCTTGTCGATCTGGCCCATGGCTGAGCACATGATGATTTTGGCCTTGGCGTCAATCTTGAGAATTTCTTTAACAGCAGTTATGCCGTCCATGTCGGGCATGGTAATGTCCATGGTTACAAGATCTGGTTTGTGAGCAGCATAGAGTTCAACAGCCTCTTTGCCGTTGGCCGCTTCTATAACCTTGAATTCATTATTTTCACAAAGGTGCTTGAGCATCAATCTCATAATTGAAGCATCGTCTACTACCAGTATTTTTTTGCTCATTGTTTTACCTCGCGTCTTAATGCTTAGAACTTGGTTTTGCTAGGCCAGCCAAGGTTTAGTTCCTGTAAAAGTTCTGTGCTCTGACGTTAACGGGGATGCCCTGTTAAACCTTGCCTTCAAAGCGGAGAATCAACTTGACAGGACCCCATTCACAGTCAAAGCTTATTACAAAAATGGGCGAGGCTGGATAAAAGGCGATTTCCATCTCTTTCCCCCGTACAATCGCGGGTACCGTCAGGTCGCAAATATGACCGATTTCGTGAAGCTGTCTGCTGGCTTCGCCACCGATCATATTCCCTATTTCGCTGACGGCGCTTTCGGCGACTTCGTCATATGTGGTTACTGGCACGCCCATGAGAATCGCAGATGCGATTTTCAGTGCCATTGCTTCATCCAGGACGAGAATGAACTGCCCCTTCAACGCGCCGGTGATCCCAAGAATGGTTGCAATTCCGGCACTGATCTTGTGTCCGTTCGGAAAATACTCAAGCCCGGTCTTTTTCAGGTTTACATTGCCGACCTGTTTGAAAATGCTTAACGTGGCGCTAATAAACTGATTGGCGACTTGTGAATCCATATGTTGTTTCCTTGATCATTTGTTTCGTCAAGTTCTTATTACAATTTTGTAAATATATCTGTACTATAGCAGATTCATACTGTTGAGACAATAACCTGTCGAAGCTGGACATGAAAGGAGTCAGGAAAATCTGAGGGCATGGGCGCTTGTCAGCGTTGTGTGATTCGCTATAAGGCAGACATTACATCGCTTTCAAGCTTAATTTTACTGATTTCCCAGAGGTTTCTTGGCAGCTCATTTTATAAGACCCTTGAGAGCACTTAGATTCATGCTGTTGAGCGTGTCAAGAGCTCTTTTGCTGTCGGCTTCAACTGATACTACAATGGATCTAACGCTTGCATAGGGTTTGTCAGCGTGTTCTGGATGCTGCATGATCGAGAGTTCGTTGTCTTTGCCAGCTTTCCATTCGTTGCCGAGAAAGATAAATGTGGTGCCTTCGATCCAGGTTCCGTTGTTGTTTCTGCTGTCTTCGACGCGATAAAATGAGGTTCCGTCGCTAAGTTTGCCGGTCTGTGGCTCTTGGTTAAAGCTTTCGTAGAATTTGTTGATGGCGATGCGCACAGTCATTCTGACGTCATGTGGCATGTTTTTTTCGATTATGCTTTCGACTTTCTGGTTCATCGGCTTGTAGCCTTCTTCCATCTGCTTTGCCATAACTTCTGCTTCTTTCTGCAGGCGCGTTACTTCCGCCATATCGCCGGCTTCAGCAGCTTTTCCAATCTTCGCGGCAAGTTCTTCAAACGCTTTGGTATCGGTGTTCTCGACCTGTTTCTGCATCTCAGGCGCAAAAGCTTCGAGTTTCTGATCGGCTTTCTGTCTGGCCTCATCTATGCGCTTGTTGTCAGCCCAGCTGATGTTGAAATAATGAACGAGCGGGTATTTTTCGCTGTCTTCGGTAATGCGGTCATCGTTCTCGTCGCCAGAACGGCTGCCTTCTTCCCAGGTGGTTTTTATTCCGGCTGTTGCGCTCTGGCAGGCCTGAATCACTTCGTCGAAAAAGGTTTTCTCAGTATCTGTTTTAAGCCTGGTTGCTGAATCAGCGAACAGCGTGGCGGCAAGCAGCATCGCGAGAAGTGTAATAGACAATATTCTGATGGTTCGCATCAATGGTACTCACTTTAAAGATATAAATATTTGCCCGATTTTTGTGGGCAGCAAGATGTCAATATTCCAGCTTCACCACAAAGTCAAGATGCATCATGACGTTTGTCGGTGCATAATGCGAGAGTCTCGCGAAGCCAGGTGACATGTTCCGGGTAAATTTCGACCTCGGTAGACATGTCGAGTCCGTCTTCGACCAGCGTCTGGCGCAAAATCACCTTGCCACCATGTTGCCACACAGCAATAGATTCTTCAGTCATGTAATTTTCCTTTTCAACAAGGCTATCGCACAAGATTTTAAAGAATGTGTCCGGCAGTTTTCCGTATGCCTTATGATATAATTTTTTTAAGTAAAATACACCTGCCACAGGAGTGTTCAGATGAAAGTTCAGGAACATAAGGCTTTCCGGCAGATCCTGGTAAACAATGAGGACCAGAGACGCATGGCCTGCGAGAGGATCTTGAAAGATCATGGCATTGAATGTCAGCTTTCGGATATCAGAAGGGTATTTCAGAACATACTCGACCGGCCGAAAGGAACTCCGAAAAAGGAGCTGACGGCTATCTGGCAGAAGGCGCAGCAGGAGTTGACAAAATTTATCGAAAGTTACGGCGAAGAGCCCTTCTATTTTACAATGTCGGTGCCTGAACTCAGCGAATGTTTGCTTGATGCCTGTTACACCTCGGTTAAGCACCCACTGTTCGCCAGGATTGTCGAACTTATCAGGAACGGTGCCGATGTAAATGTTCGCGATGATTTTGGCAATCTGGCGTTCAGATATCTCGTGGTCAGGTTTGATTCGAGTCAGCATGATGAGCTGGGAAATACTGTGCTCCGGCTGGCGCCCGTCGTCACCGAAGATCTGTTGAAAGCATTTCTTGTAGCAGGGCTAGATATCAATGATGCCTGCAACTATCATGGAAAATGCTCAACTTTCTGGATTTGCCTGGCTGGCGTGGCGAGCTGCGATATGCTCAGGCTGATGCTGGAGTATGGCGCCCGCGTTAACGACCGTGATTCTAATGGACGCACGGCGCTTATGGAATGCCGGGATGGAAGAGCAGACGCAGAATGCATCAAGCTTCTGCTTGAAAATGGTGCTGATCCTTCTATAACTGTTATTCCCGAGGACTCAGGTCTGCACCATACTGTTACTACCCGAGGCCGGGGCGAAGATATTATCATGATGATCGAAGACGGGGTTGATGTTAACCTTCACGATCAGGAAGGTAATACGCCTCTTCATATATATGCCAAAGCCAGTATCGACAATGCGATTTTGAAAATACTTTTCGAGCATGGCTCTGATGTGAACGCCAGGAACAGGGATGGTGATACACCTCTGCACATCGCCGCAGGCCGGTGCGGCAGTTACGATACAGTGAAAGCCCTGATCGAACATGGGGCAGATGTGAATGCGCTAAATTCTCTCGGCAACACGCCATTGCACATTGCTTCTCTCCGATGGGATTACGATACTTCATGCAATGCAGAATGCCTGCTCGAGAATGGAGCGAATCCGAATCTGCGAAATCTTGCCGGCCTTACGCCATTGCTGTTAGCAGCCGGTTTTGACCGACAACTGGTTGTCAGAGCACTGGTCGAGCGTGGCGCTGATGTCGCTTTGACAAACGCTGCCGGGCAGACTGCTTATGACATTGCGATTGCAAATGGTTTCGTAGAAACGGCCAGCGCCATCAAGCCAGAGGCCAGGTCAGATTATGAAAAGACTCCGGCCGGGAAGAAGAAGCAGCAGGAGAAATCTGCGGTCATCGCAAAAATCAAGGCCGGTTTTCTATTTGAGCAGGGGAATCGAGAGGGCTTCTGGGAGCTCTCATGGGACCCTTCGCATGATCCGCCCAGCTACCGGCTTTATGAAGATGATCTGGGCGGCACGCGCACCAGCTGGTTTGAATCTGACGATAGTGCAATTGCACTGATTGGTGACGTGAGCCCTGAAAGTCACCATTTGAAGAAGGATCCGAACAGAGACCTTGCGAAAGAATCCGAGCAAAGAAGCGAACAGAATTTGTCGAGTCAGAGCCAATAATGATCGGCGGGAAAGAAATTGAGCTGCAATAGCTATCTGGTCGAGGATTGTCTGCTGACTCTTCCTGCTGCCGGTTCTCCTGAATTTTACCGGCAGCTTGTCGAGTTTGGCCGTTTTGTGGAAACTGAGTGCCGGCCGGGGTGCTGCCACGACCTTGCGCGCTGGCCCAATCTTTTGTGGCAGAAGGTTGAAGTCCAGATGCTGGCCGGTCTGCAGCGGTTTTTGCGTGCCGACGATGATGGCATTACCATGTTGCAATGGTATAACTCAGGCGTTTTCATTAAGGCCGCCGGCATGATTGTAGCTTTCGACCTGCTGCCAGTTCCGCGCTATTACGGCTGGCCAGAGCCAGAAGGTCTGACCGCGAAGATTGCCGAAGCCATTGATGTTCTTCTGATAACCCATGCCCACCAGGATCATTTCGATATCGAACTGGTAAATGCCTGCCAGAGACTCGGAAAACCTGTCTATATGCACCCGGCTGCCGCGCCAGTCGAATCTGGCGTGTGCCCGGTTGCAGATGGTTGCCGCTATAATCTCGACCGAATCAGCTTTGTAGCGCACCATGCCTGTCATGTCTGGCGCAAAAGCGCTGAAGAAGTGCCACTAACCGCTTTTGAAGTCGACTTCGCCGCGCAATTTCGCGTGGTTTTCTGCGGCGACGCAGATTATACGAGGGGCCTTGCTAATGTTGCTCCATCCCCTGATGCGCTGTTCATTACCTGGCGCAACCCCGGACCACAATACGAAGATGGCCATCCTGAGCAGACTGGCACGACACTCG
>MFYY01000218.1:12315-14005 GCA_001787855.1 Candidatus Riflebacteria bacterium GWC2_50_8
CCCCGTCGTCTGATTCTCGAGCATTATGGCGAGCTAGACCATATCTATAAAGGGTTTTCAGCAAGCTATGAAATGGCAATCAGCCTGATTGAAAAAATCGAAGTGCCGACATCTGTTCATTTCTGGGGTGATATGATAAAACTGCAGGGCAACGGAGAACACGGTGAATAAAAACAACATAACAGACTATTCGGTTATCATACCGGCGTTTAACGAAGCCGCTCTGATCGCTTCAACTATTCGCGCTGTTCAGGCCTCGATGCAGCACTCTCTTTTCAGCGGCGAAATCATCGTTGTTGACAATGATTCAACCGATAAGACTGCCGAGATCGCTGCCAGCATGGGCGCCAGGGTCGTTCACGAACCTTTCCGTCAGATTGCCCGGGCCAGAAACAGCGGTGCCAGAGCAGCACAAGGGCGTTATCTGATTTTTGTCGATGCCGACACAATCATTGCCGAGCCTCTGTTGAACGAGGCGCTGCGCCTTCTTGTCAGCGGCAAGGTGGCCGGCGGTGGAGCCAGAGTCGAATTTGACCGTCCGCAGCGATTTCTGGCAGCAGCGTTGCTGCGATACTGGCAGATGATATCGCGCGCAGCCCGACTGGCCGCGGGTTGCTTTGTGTTCTGTACTGCCGAAGGTTTCAGACGGGTGGGTGGTTTTGACGAAAAGGTTTACGCTTCAGAAGAAATCGGGTTTTCAGTGCGCCTGCGCGCCTGGGCGCACCAGCACAGACAGATATTTAAGATAATCAACAGGCAATGGCTCAAGACTTCAGCGCGCAAAAACCAGAATGTTCTGCAGCTGATACTGACAATACTGGTTATTGCGCTGTTTCCGGCAGCAGTTCGCTTCAGAAGCCTGTGCTTTCTCTGGTATGCCTGCCGCCATTCTGATATTTCATTGGAGAAGAAAAGTGACTAAAGAAAGTGCTTCGACTCGTTACGAACTTTTGCCCTATGAATACAGCAATGAACTGCAGCACCTCCGCCAGGAAGATAATGCCAGTTCGTATTATGCCGGCTATAATCCAGCTCTGCTGCCGGGTTTCTGCTTTTTTGTCACGCTTCTGTTTCTGGCTTTTATTCTGGTAATGTGCGAGAGGTCGCCAGATCCTGTCGGGTTGATAAATTATGGCTGGCTTGGCAACATTATGGCTGCGGAACAGATTCTTTATGTGACATTGGCTGTGGCAGCGATAATGCTTATACTGTTTCTTCTGTATGAAATTTACCGGGTATGGGGAAAAAGCGAATTCTTCAACACTTCTTTCGGCCTGGTACAGAGAAGCGGCAGTCGTGTCGAGATTTCTGATTACGAGCAGATGGTATCAGCCCGGTTGAGCAGTGAAACCGCCAGCGACCCTGATCGCAGGCATAAAAGAGTTGATGCCGGCAGTGTTCTCACCGTAAAAATGGCGTCGGGCCGCTCGTTCTCTTTGAAGTTTGGCAGCAATTCCAGGCCAGGAGATTTTCTTGCCGGTGTCAAAGAACGGTTTGGCAAAAAATGTGCTGATCTAAGCATCATCAAAGCTGTTACAGTCATGCCATCCTATGTCATGTTACCTGTTTATACCGCTGTTTCAGTGGCTGTTGGCATGATTGTCGTAAATGCCGTGCTTGTGCCAATGCACAACCATTATGTCAGAGAAAGTGCCGCTAACGGTATCTTTGAAATAAAAAATAAAAGACG
>MFYY01000219.1:0-1921 GCA_001787855.1 Candidatus Riflebacteria bacterium GWC2_50_8
CACGGATGTCGGCAAACAGGATTGTAGCCATAACTCTGCTGCCACCAGGCTTTAACATCTGGTCGTCACCCGAATTTATTGCATCGAGGACGTTGCGTGATACCAGCTGGCTGATCTGGTTCTTTTCATGAAGCTGGCGGGTAAGGTGATTAAAAGTGTGCGCAAGTTTGTCAAATTCGTCGCCGCTGTTCAGTTCGATCTGCCAGAGATAATTTTGCCGTGCCATCTCGAGCATCGATGTCTGAAATGCCGGTATGCATCGCAACAATACCCATGCGACGCCGCCGGCAAGATAATAGCTGCTCAAGAGTATCAACAGCGTAAGAATCGCGAATACAGCCTCATCGCTCAGTAATGACCGGCCTGGAATCGGTACTGCATGAGCCATAAGATATGCGCTGCCGTCTAGTAATGCCTGCCCGGCTATCAGTTGTGGCTGATCCGCGTCGAGATTGTTAATTCGTGAAGTCTGCGAGACCGAAAACATCGCCTGCGCAGTTTCCCATAAATATTGGGAGTCAGGAGCATAGCGGGCAGGAACCTCATGAACGTCGTTGTCGAGAACTCGCTGACGGTGAGGGTTAGGGAGATAAAGTCGCAGAGTGAGTTCATATCCTCTGGTGTAAAAGACTGTCTGCAGTTGCTGATCTTTGATGAGACTGAGCATCTCGTCTTTCCAGCTTTCACGGCATGATTGCAGAAAAATTGCTCCTGTTTTCTCGCCCTGCTGGTTTTTCCAGAAGCAGCAGGTCGTATATTCAAGCCCGGTTGTCATGCTGTTGAAAGCAGGTATGCGTTCTTCAGCAAAGACTTTCGAAAGCATTTTTCGGTCGAGTGCGACATCGATCAGACCCATTGTTAATTGAGATTTCTGCACAATCTGCCGTGCTTTTTCGCCAGGCAGATGACTGTAGGCTCCAAGCTGAAAAAGAATGTCGTGGGTCGGGCTTAAGAACACCGGTTGCAGCGATTCGGTAATCTGTCCCTGACTGGCTCCTATCCCGATAATATCTTCATCTATATCAGGGTGTATAAAAAAATAGCTGTAAAAACGCCTTGCCATGTGCTCGCAAGCTTGCAAATCGTCTTTATTTGTGGTCAGCTTGCCGACATAACCGGTCAGTTCGTTCAATTGCCGTAACTGGCTGACTGGCAGAGAGCCCGCCCAGTCTGCGAAGATGTTTTGGAAAAGAATGCTGCGATATTGCTGCAGCATGATCTTTTGCTCGGTAAGAGCCAGCTGGTGCTGCATATAATCGAGCATCTGTTCGGTTTCCAGCTGTCTTTTGGAGTTGAGATGACAGATGCCTAGCCAGATTGATGCAGTGAGCGGCAGAAGCATGCCGGTAAGAAAAGCTGCTTTGACCAGTTTTTGCAGGCTGGCGGCTGAACTGATTCTTTGCAGCATAAAAGCTGTAAGCAACAGGCCAGACAAAACGACCGTCAGGTTAAGAACAAAGTCGACAAGCTTTTTCTTCAGCCGGGTTTCTGGAGACTGACGAGGACAGCTTACGCTTATTGCCAGCTGCTTTTTTTCCGGCAGTGCAATTTTTTTGGCCAGTCTTGAGAATGTCTCGGGCGTCTGCCCGACCAGAGTCATGTTCTGGTCGTCTTCAAAGAAGGCCGGTAGTATGTCTTCTCCTGACATGCCTATTTTGTGGGTGAATGCCGAATTTGAATATTCTCTGGTCATTTTCTGCAACATGAATTGCGGAGAAAATCGGGATCGGCAGAAGCCGGCGATGATGTATCTGTGACCCTTACCGTTAACAAAATCTGGTATCGGCAGGTTTATCAGGTAGACAATGTCGTTGGTCAGAAACGAAAATCGCTCAACAATACCGCCGTAGGAATTTTTGATCGGTTGAAAGACTCCGACAGTCTGGTTGAGCTCTGGAATCGTCTCAAATTCGTGAAGTTC
>MFYY01000219.1:1934-14190 GCA_001787855.1 Candidatus Riflebacteria bacterium GWC2_50_8
GCCAGGTATTCGCCAGTACCCGGCGAAATTCATCATCATTAACCGGTGTTTTAAAAGGTTTTTTCAGTTCCCAGAAGCAGTCCTGATCTTTCTCGGCTATGACAAAGAATATGTCCGGTCGCATGCCGATTTTCTGTCTGGTGAGCTGTGCAAACTGTTCTATTATCGCGGCCGGTGCTGCTGATAAATCGGGCAGCTGGCCAAAAATGCCATGCTGTTTGTATTTTTCCTCGATAGCTTTGTCGCCCAGCCAGTCCCGCATAAGCTGTTCGCATGAGCTTCTTTGCAATGCCCCGCTGAGAAACTGAAACGGTAGTAGCGAAAAATCGTATTTCTGCAGTTCGAGCCGCATTTTTTGCCGCATCCGTGAGTTGTAAAGACTGTTTTCGATATCGAGAGCTGAGCTGAAAATCAGCTTTGCCGACATTACCGGCAATAGAACAACCATGATCCAGAGCAGTAGTGGCGCGAATTTGACCAGCCGGCTGGTTTTTGAGCTGATAGTCTGCCTGATCATGAGGTTGCCTCCAGCTCGAATACTTCTACTGCCATCTGTTTGCCTTTAACCTTGAGAAGATCGTGAAATCTTAATTGAAGCAGGTTTGCTGCCATTTCCTCTATGGGTTTTGCTACCAGAATATGGGGATTCTCGCCAAAGTGTGAAGCTGATTCGAGGCGTGCAGCCAGATTTACCGCGTCGCCGATGAGAGTGAAATCCTTTCGACCGCGGT
Organism: Candidatus Riflebacteria bacterium GWC2_50_8; assembly: GCA_001787855.1. Lineage (GTDB taxonomy): Bacteria > Muiribacteriota > Ozemobacteria > Ozemobacterales > Ozemobacteraceae > Rifleibacterium. The sequence continues at coordinate 2,666 of MFYY01000219.1, forward strand.
GTGCTCCGATCTGGCCAAGTATTACCGGTCCGGCAGCGATGCCTGCTCCCGTAATAATCATGGGAAGCCCAGCGCTTTGCAGAGCAGCGTTAAGCTCTGGCAGACGCTGCAGGCAGCGCAGTGCGGTCTTTGCCGCGGCGAGTTCAGGCTGATTATCGGTGCGTTCTCTGGCAAAACTGACCATTATGGCATCGGCAATGTACTTGTCGATCTGCCCGCCATGAGCTGCGATTTCGGGTTCGAGTGTGCTGAAGTAAATGTTGAGCAGACGGATGACCGATTCCGGCTCAATTTGCTCGCAGATTTCATCAAATTTACGAATGTGAATGAACATGACCACCCGGTAAACCAGGCTGCCTGAGAGACTCTGCCCATCAAATCCATTGTTGGAAATGGTTTGCGATGCTTCATCAGAAATGAATCTTTCGAGAATCCTGCGTTGGCGCATACCTTCGACCATGCTGTTAAAATCATTGATCAGGCTGCCAAGCTCATTGACAGAGTTGTCGACGATTGTCGGGTAGTTTCCCTGATCAATGGTTGCAAGACCCTGTATCATCATGTTTACCGGCTTGAGAAAGATGTCTGTCAGAACCGAACTTAACAGCTTTATCAGCAGCAGCAGATATAGCACGGCAAGCAGAAGCAGAATCGGGAGCAGGCCCTCGAGCATCGCTGGAACAGGAATCTCAGTGCGCGCGGCAATTACAAATGGCATGTCTGAGACAGCCCTGGCGCAGAATAAACTGATCATGCCGGTTACGTCGGTAGTGAACCAGGATGTCTCATTTCTGTCTGCAGCCAGGCTGTTGGCAGTCTGTAACATCTGTTTGTCGGCAAGCGCATTCTGTGGCCATGCCTTTTGCATGTCGATCTGTTTTCTGGCGTTACGGCGGTAGACAGCGGTATGGGTTACCAGACTGCGTTCCTGATTTGAAAACAATAGACCGGGCAGCTTGTTGAGGTAGTCTTCGGCGGTTTCTCTGACGTCGGAAAGCAGGGTTAAGCCTGCCCAGACTTTGCCCGCGCTGGTTTTGGGGAACAGATAGTGATTCGAAAGTCGAACGAACTGGCGTTCAGACATTTTAACCGGAAAATACTCGCCATCCTGCATGCAGGAAGAATTGCGGTCGATAGGCTGGTAATGAACGCTGTATGCTCGCCAACGCCTGAAGTCAGGCACTTTTTCGATGTTTTTCGCAAAATCAGCTGACAAAATTCCGGCATGTTCAAAAACAGAATAGACCTGCGCCAGCGTAAGATCTCGCATCAGCATGAGCTTGCCGCGGTCGTCAACGGTTATGGAACTTTCTTCGGGAAGTTTTTCGATAAGAGTTGCATCATTACGGAACAGAATATATCCGCAATACAGTTTGCCAAAACTGCTATCCAGAATTTCTTTCAAAACATCTGCCGGCTGATTCACCTCAGAACCCAGTTTTGCGACAAAGTTGGAAATTTTGAGCTTTTGCCGCTGGTCATGATTATGAATATTCGATTCAACAATATAGAGATCGTTGCTCATGTTGCGCAAACTGTTTTGCACAAGGGTTTGATTAAAATGACCGGCAAACTTGTGTGCTGTAACAATTAATACGGCAAAAGGCAAAGTGGTCGACAATAAAATAGTCAAAGCAAACTTTATATTGATAGGGGTTTTAGCAAAACGATCGGTAACAATCTGTTGTACCAGCGCTGTTCCGATAAACAATATGGCCAGCAGCGCCAGGTTTGCCAGATCCAGAGCTGAAATATTTCCTGACTTATTTCTTTCGCCGGCAGGAGAGACAACAGCAAATGGCAGTCTCCCAGGCTTTTTTAGTGCTTCACCGGAACTTATGGCACTTGTATACCAATCTCTGCGGCTGTGCGAACCGGTTCGTAACACGGCCGGTGGCAGCGGGGCAACGTAATGCAGCTGATTTTGTCGGTCGCGCATATAATCACGATCAGCAAAGGTTTGCAGCATCGCATAACTTCTTTTTAGCGCAGTATTTTCGCGTCTTTGCCGCGCTTTGCTCAGCAGCAGCCGAAACCCGTTCTTTGACTCGGCGAACATTACCAGCAGGAATGGGCTATTGGCCTTGTTTTTGCCGGTTTTGAGCTGGTTATAGTAGATAAACATGCGGTCGCCGAAGCCTTTGCTCAAAAAACCGCTGGTCAGAACACCTGCCTGGTCACCTGGTTGCAGCAGGTCGCCGAATAATGATCCGCATATCTGCTGGTAAAGCCTGGTCTGGCTTTCGCTGGCTTTGCCTCTGGCCGAATCATTTAGATATTTCAGGATAATTTCTACAGATCTACGGCCTGGGTTGATGTAGTCGGGATCGAGACGGAGAACTTCTGTCTGACTGTCTTGTGGCGAATAGGCGGCAATCAGAACCGGTTGGCATACTGCGGTTTCTTCAAATAAGTTTCTGGCTATACCACATATTAATGATGGATTTATTGTTGAAGAACTGTTGCTGATTTCATACTGCAGGTTTTTTTCAACCTGCTTCGTCTGTTTTTCGATCAGAGCGCCGAGATCGAGATCGGCAATAAAGAATTCCATTTCGCGCCGCAGGGCTTGACGGTCAGACAGTTCGATGTTGCGGGCTTCTTCAGTGCTGTAGGCATTGATAAACATTTTGCTGCTGACAATTGGTAATACAAAGACAACCAGCCAGAAGACAAAAAGCATTAGATTAGAGGGTTTTGCCGGTTTGATTGTTTTCAGCATGCTTTGCTCAACTCACTTAGCTGGTAAGCCCGATAAGCTCATACAGTGGCTGCTTTTCTGACTCACTGTCAGCTGAATCGCCATGATTTACCTGTTCTACACATACCAGATCGCGAACCTGTTGCCAGGCTTCCGCAGCAAGCAATATTTTTGTCGTGCGTGCGTATTTGCTTTTGGCTTCGAGCAACTGAGCTCGATGCAGCACGTTGCCGAGCAGTGCCGCATCCAGTTTTCCGTTCTGTGAACCGACCAGCCCGGTTACAACCATGCCGGAGGCGATGCCAATGCCATTGTCAATGGCAAACTGTCCATTTGTTACGCGCTCGCTGTTAAAGTCGCTCAGGCTGTTGCGCATCTGAAGTGCCGCCCTGCTGGCTGCCAATACCGCAGTTTCGCCACTGCCGTAAAAAACTGCCTGTATGGCATCACCGATCAGCTTGTCGATAAAACCACTATTTTGCTCAATAATCGGGCACATGCGCGAAAAATAACTGTTAAGCATTTCGACAACTTCTTCAGCAGAGCGATCTTCGCTGATCGTGGTGAAGTTTCTGATATCGCAGAACAGAATCGCCGCCGCCCGGCGCCTCGCGACCAGCTGATCGTGCAGGTCAGATCTGGCCGCCTCAATCGCGTTTGCCGAAACCAGCTGCATCATCTTTTTCCGCTCAAAAAGACTTAGCCGCATTTTGTTTATAGAGCCAGCCAGTTCGGCAAACTCGTCGCCGCCTGGCAGGCTAAGTTGCCAGTCGTATCTGTCGTTTTCGACTTCACGCATTGCCGATAAAAAAGGTGGAATCTGTAACAGCAGCAATTTAGCGATGCCTGCCCCAAGCAGCAGACAGCTGGTTATCGCAATAGCAAAAAGCAGGGCTTGAGGCAGCCTGGTGATGTTCTGTCGGTGTTTTGGCCGCGCTGTGGCAAAAGCAAAGACATAGCCGTTGAATATGCGGTCAGTGACAATAAGATGCGGGTCACTCATGTGCAGGTTGTTGATCTGGTTAAAGTCGGCGCCGGCATAAACCGCTCGGGCAATTTCATGGTATTTGTCGGCATTGAATGGAGCCCGACCTCCACGAAAATCTACACGGTCAAGCAGGCCACGTTCGTCATAATCGTTAACCGGGTAAAATATGAGCTCAACATGGTAATCATTGATTGAAAACTCAGCAGGGATCTGCCGGTTTTCAAGAGCTTCAGCGACTGCATCCATGAGCAGCAGATTGTCAGTGGTAAAAACCATGTAGCCGATTATTTTGCTGTTTCGGCGCAGAAAATGGCTGCAATACAAAAATCGGCGTGCCATGAAATCACTGAGAAAAAGGCCACCCTGAGTTCTGTATAGCTCGTTAAGCAGATTGGGGCGCATCAGCTGGTCCATCAGGCCCGAAGCAAAATCGGCAATCTGACTGATGCGGTCGCGATTGGTTGCACTCAATTCAGACATGGCACCGGTCTGCATCATCAGTTTGCGTGATGCGCCGACAAACAGACGTGACATTTCTCCTTTAATCTGGTCTTCCTGTGGGCCCTGGCCACGGTAATACTCACGATCTCTGGCATTATAAATATAGTAATTGAAAAATTGTTTTGAAAACCTTCGTTTAAGCTCGGGGAGAAACATGTATCTGACATATTTCTCCCATGATTCCATGGGCAGCTGTGCAAGGTATTGTGCGATTTCTTTGAGCCGGAACATGCGATGATAGCTGAGCAGCAGAAAACTCTGGTCAAGTTCGCCTATTTTTTGCGAGATAATCTGCATGGTTTGCTGTACATCGGTTTCACTGCTGGTGCGGGTTTGTAGCAGGCCAAGCCAGAATACTGCCGTCAGCGGAAACAGCATGCAGGAAATAAAACTTGCCGCGATAATCCGGGTCAGCTTTGCGGTCAGCTTCAGTCGGCCTAGCGAGATCCCGGCAGCAAACAGAAAGCTCAGGCTTCCGGCAATAAGCAGCAGCAGATTGATGCCGTCGGTTCTTCTTTTGAGCTGGCGAAATGCCATTCCTGAATCGTGAGAGACGCTGATAACCCGTTTTTTGTCGGTGTCGGTAACTTGGTCAGCATAAATATTCTCAAACGTTGCTGGCAGTTTGTTTAGTAATTCGAGTTTTCCAGCATTCTCAACAAACACCGGAAAATCTCTGCCCGAGGAATATCCTGTTCGAACTGAGACCTGCTCATCGCTTAGTTCTCTGCTGATTTGTTGCAAAATATGCCGCTGCGGAATATTGTCGGCAGCAAAACCGACGAGCAGATAGTTGCCATGGCCCGGTTGTGACGGATAGCGCATGGTTACCAGATAAAACTGCTGATTGAGCCTGGCTGAAAACCTGCCATCAACCCGCCAGAACCTGGTGTTGAAGAAATGTGATATACCAAGAATCTGGTTAAATCCAGGAAAATCCCGGTAATGTCTAAGTTCTAGAGGTAAATCTGAGGTGTAAGTGGTGGCGAGGTTAAGATTTCTGGCCATTTTTGCCAGTTCACTTTTCAGAACCATAGTTACCTGGGCATCTACTCCCAGTCTTTTTGACAGACGCATCCCACATCTGCTTTCATCCTCGTCAAGAGCCAGCAGAAACTCAGGTTTAAAGCCATATTCTTTGGACAAATAATTGCTGAAACTGGCGAGTTCACTGGTAATGTTCTGGTCGAAAGCGGGCAGGGCTCTTACTATTGGTATGTTTTCGAATTTCTCGGGCATGGGCTGCCTGATGTATTCTGTGTACAGTGTTTCGCACTCATACATATTGAAAAAGCTTCTGGCAATCTGGTCCTGCTTGAGGCGTGCCATGAACTGCTGCAGTCTGGTCATCAGCAGTTGCCGGGTCTGCGCGGCAATTTCCTGCTGTTGCTGTTTTAATGAAGCGAAATATAGCCGACTGCCGATCAGCATCGGGAATAATACGGCCAGCACCCAGATTATCAGCGGTGCCATGCGCAGAAACCGGCTTCGACTGATCTGCAGCTTGATCAGGTTACTATCGAATCTGGTATTTGTTGAATTAGAGAAGTTCATAAATCTGTACCAGCGATGCTTTTCCCTTAACCGGGAGCTCGCCATGATTTTTAAAGCCGAACCGGGCTTTTGCTGTCTGCATTGTCTGCTGATCAACGAGAATATGCATCTGATTGGAAAAGTGTGACATTGCCTCGAGCCTTGCCGCCAGATTTACACGGTCACCGATGACCGTATAGTCGCGCCGCCCTGAGTAAGCGCCGATTCTTCCCGATATGACTTCGCCGGTAGCGATGCCGGCACCGATAAGAATCTGCGGCAAACCTTTTTCGGCCAGTAGTTGGTTGAGTTCGGTGGCTTCGCTGATTATTGCGGCAGCACTGGCACATGCCCTGGCAGCAGAAGAATCAACCTTTTCGTTGTCGGCAAATACCGCCATGATAGCATCGGCAATATACTTGTCGATCTGGCCGTGATTAGTGCTAATGCGGATCTCAGCAAAAGCAAAATACTGGTTGAGAAGCTCAATCAGCGTTTCGGGGCTGAGCTGTTCACTGAGCCTGTCGAACCCGCGTATGTGCATAAATAGAATGCTGCGTGTTTCCTTGAGAGCAGCAATATCCCTCAATTCAAGGCTCTCAAGGGCAATCACCTGAATCGCCTCGCTTGAGACAAACCTTTCAAGCCGTTCTCGCTCTTTAAGATGGCGGTTCATGTTGTTGAATTCTCTGGTCAGCTGCGACAACTCATTGTCAAAGTTGTTTACCAGTTCGACCTGATAACCTTCACCGGTGAGTTTGGCGGCAGCAAGAAGTTTTTGAATAGGCTCGGCAAACAGCTCGTCGAGAATGCTGACCAGGACAGATATAATGAGCAGCAGATAGGCAAGGCAGACGATCAGAAAAAGTTCGGTATGGTTGTGCTCTGCACTCATCCTTTGCATTGCGCAGTGCGATAGAGCAATCAGCGGGTAGCCGCCAATTTTGCGGGCAACCATTACCGTCTGAGGTTCCTTGCCGTTGCTTATAACCCGGCTCACTTCGCCGTTCCCCTGAATGACAGAATCGACAAGTGCTCTTTGCTGGTTGTCAAGTATGCTGCCTGCCGGCCAGACACTCTTGGGATCTATAGAACTGGCTTCGAGATCATAGGTGCCCAGCAGAATTGTTTCAATAAGGCCTTCTTTGCCGGGCTGATGGTAAAACGACCAGTCATGCGCCGGCCCGTCGAGTATTGTTTCGACGACCTTGCGAATGTCCTGCGCCAGCAGCAACACAGCTGCGTATAATCCCTCTTTGTATGCGCGTGGCAATATTTTGAAGTTTATAAAGCGCAGCGTTGCGGCGCCTTTTTTGGAGGTTTGTGCAGTGCCTTCATAAGTGCAGAAGTTTTCGACATCTTCACGGCTGAAAATGCTGGCCAACGCCTTGAGCTTTTTGCCGTGCGAGGTTGCCGTGAGCCTGGCATCAAATTGTTCATGGGTGAGGCCAAGGTAGCTGAAAAACTTGATTATGGCTGCAAAAAAGATGTCACGCGAAAAGCTAAGCTTCTCAGGGTTATTGCGCATGATCGCCGATTCAGGATCGATAATCTCGAGGCTCAGACCGTTGCTTCTGATCAGCATGGCTCCATCAAAATTGCCTTTGGCATGCTGGTTGAGAATTCTGCTGATTTCGTTGTCGGTCGCCGCCATGTTTTTGCGGAGATCATTGGCGAGGTCACTGGCTTTCTCGCCCAGTTTCTCATCCTGCGATCTGAGATTGAGCTCGAACATTTTGAGACGGGTTTTCATATCCTTGACCAGATTGTTCTGGCGAATCTGGACTTGCTGACGATTGTGACGATAGGCCATAAAGAGAAACACGCTGGCCGGCAGCAGTGTTGCCAGAAATACCGCGATGAACAGACGGCCCCTGATTTTCACCTGGATCATGCCATGTTGCTGAAAGTGTTTAATGGCAAGCAGCGAAAGACATAGCATGACGAAAATTGCCAATTTGGCGTAAAAGTAGTATTTGCTGATGAGCCGGGTAACTGGTTGCGATGAAATCACCAGATGCGGGTAAAAAGACCTCTGCTGCGCAGAGTTTAGTTTGAGCAGCCGGGTGACAAGATTATTGCCCGCATGTGGGCCGGTATTGAGGCTGATGTAATTGATCGGGGAATATAAACTCAAACTGCTGTCGGGCTTTTCGATAATGAACTGATTCAGTCTGGCAGGCCTTAAAACGATATCCATGGTAAATTCTGTTGCCAGGCTGCGGGTTGCTTTGAAAGCTTCATGAAAAGCCTGTGCTGTTTCGGCAAAAATCGCGAGATAGGTAAATTCAGCCGTTTTATCGGCGCTCTCTACTATTCTGCGGGCAGTATGCAGGTTGGTGCCGCCGTTGCGAACATTGAAACCGCATAGAAAATCTTCGTCCTTATCAATGGGACTGAAATAGGTGCCGAAAATTGAATCGTTGAAATTGCGCAACATGCGCTGTTCTACCACAGAGAGACCCTGGTCGGTCGGTAAACCGCGCATGCGTGCGGCAACGGCTTTTAGCAGTGTTCTGGCCGCCCACTGACCAGGTTTGGGGTAATCTGAGAATTCGTTGCTGTTATGAATAATCTGCAGATCAGAAAAATCGTTTCTGCCGGTAATGAGCATTACCAGTTTAAATCCACGAATCGCTGCAAGCCTTTGTTCTAGCGACTGAGTTGTTTCTGCAGGCAGCGCGTCACTGGAAAGCAGTTTTGCATTGCGCGGCGGCAGGCCAGCTGCCAGTTCAGCGCTCAGGACGCTGTTCTTAAAATACGCCTCGGCATTACATATCTGTTGCAGTCTGCCCATGCTGTCAAGCATGCGCCCGCTCAGTTCGGTTTTGAGCTGATCTGCCTGGGTGCCCTCACTGAGTCGAAGCAGGATAAAAACGGCGAGAAGCGGCAATGCCAGTGTGAACAGCCAGAACAGCAGAAGATGGCCCGGCGCAGGTGCTGCTGGCGCAAGCTTTCTGAACTGCCGTTCAGAACCTTTATCTGGCATTATTCTGCTCAATAAGATCGCGCGTCGGGGTTGTTAAGGTGTGAACTTCCGCCGGAAGCTGCCGCTCAGCCGGGTTAGAACCCTCGATTTCAAAGCGGTTGCGCAACAATCGTGCAGCTTCCTTGCTGGTAGCAAGGTCTGCCGCCAGCTTGCCGGAAAGGTTGCGAACCGCAAAATCTGCACCATTGGTCAGCAAAGCCTGCAGAATTCTGGTGTTGTTAGCGGCTGCTGCCAGATGCAGTGCCGTGTTGCCGCGTATATCTTCCTGATTAACGTCGCAGCCATTGGCGATAAGAGTCGGAAAAATGATTTCATTGGAATTCTCGGCGGCGACGTGCATCATGCCGCGGGCAAAATAGTCGACTGCAAAAATATCGGCACCTTTGTCGATCAGTTCTGCGACCAGATCGTTGTCGCATCTGGCAATAGCATAGTGCAGGGCACTGCTGCCACGTGTGTCGAGCTGGTCGAGCTTGCTGCCGCGCTTGATAAGGACGCGGCTGACCTCTTTGCAGCCTTTGGCGAGAGAGTGCATCAGAGCGGTTTTGCCGTTTGCATCGGCGTCATTTATTTTCTTTGTGTAATTGGCCAGATAGCCTGCAGCGGCGAACCGGTCGTTGGCTATGGCCAGAATCAACAGAGGCGTTTTGGCCTTGTTGGTAATGTCGAGTTCGACCATGTTGCGATCAAGTTCTGCGAGCTGGTCGGGAGAGTTCTCGCGCACAGCTAGAAATGCCGGGTGATTGTCTGGCAGAAGAGTTATCTCGTTATCGCCAAAGAACGGCCAGCCGTCCTTGAGCTCATATTTGTCGACCAGATAGCCTTGAGAAAAAGAAGCTTTTTGACTCGCCAGATAACGTACTATCTCGGGATACCTGCCAAATGCCAGATCGCCGGCTGTCCAGCCTTGAGGAAATGTATATTTTGTGTTGGCGCCATTTTCGCAGAGCAGCACGACCAGACGCAAATGTCCTCGGTGACTGGCATCATGCAGTGGAGTAAAGCCGTATGCCTCTGCGTTGATGTTGGCGCCAGCCCGGAGAGCTTCTTTGGCAACTTCGTAATTGCCGGTTTCAGCGGCCAGATGCAGAATAGTCTGACCTTTCAAATCGGCTGCGGTCAGATCTGCTTTGCGTTTTATCAACACAGCGGCCGCCTCAAGGTTTTTTTTGCGAAGGGCGCTGTGCATGGGTGTGTCGCCGCGTTTATCGCGAGGGTTTGGCGATGCGCCATTTTCGAGCATTTTATCGAGAACTTCGAAACGGTTCAGTTCACACAATACGTGCAACAGCGAACGCCTGGAATTTCTGTCGATTGCCTTGTCGGCGTCGAACGCCGAATATATTTTCAGAAGGTCTTCATCGCTTCTCGCTGCAATATCCCTGGCCGCAGGGTCGTATGTTCCAGCTGCTTTCTCTCTTCGCACAACCTGTTTCTTTTCTTTTTCTGCTTTTTCGTGAACTGTTGAAAAAATCAGCAGAATGAAAGCAACAATAAAGATAACTGTCTGACCACAGCCAGAGGTCTGGTTTTTCTGATTTCCGGAACTATACCTTCCCATGCGCTCTCCTCAAACTCGCTTTGCTTGAATTGTAGCATATTACCTGTTAATATTTCCTTAAAAAGCATAGCAGGAAAGGAAACGAAAATGAACCTTTTTAGAACAGATCTGCTGCAGGCAGGGCCACCCGCCGACATTTCAGTGCCGCGCAAAAAGAACATGATGTGTCTCAACGAAAGTGTGCTCGATCCTTACCAGGCCATCGATGAAGCTTTCCATCAGACCATGCAGGAGGTTCGCCTCAACCGATATTTCAGCCACGTGACCGGAGAGCTCAAACGTCTGCTGGTTGATTATGTCGGGCATGGGGTGAGCAAAGACCACCTGCTGTGGGGAAACGGTGCCGACGATATGTTGTTTGCCTGCTTTCTCGCAGTGCGCGAAAACAACGATTCTTTTGCCGTCTCGCTGGCCCCTTCCTACTTCGACTATTCTACTTATTCGCGCGCGGCCGGGCTGGGAATAAAGTTTATCGACTACCTGCCCGATTTCGATTTTGACGAGAAAAAGTATCTTGAGGTGCTCAATTCGCCGGATTGCCGCCTTGGCATACTCTGTAATCCGAATAACCCGACCGGTCACCTGTTGAGCGACGAGAAGATTATTCATGTTCTCGAGCACACAAAAAAGCCGGTTCTGCTTGACGAAACCTATTTTGAATTCAGCGGCAGAACCTTTGTTGACCGAGTCGCAGACTACTCGCATCTGATCATCGTCAGGTCTTTTTCAAAATCCTTTTCTGCAGCTGGTCTGCGTTTCGGTTACCTGATCAGTCAGCCTCAGAATGTTGATGAAATAAGCAAGGTGCAGACGATCTTCAATACCAGCATAATGGTGCAGACATTTGTAATGACCATGCTGCTTAATAAAGACCTGTTTTTGCGCCATACGGCCGCCGCTGTTGCTTTTAAACACCAGCTTTTTGAAGATATGAAGCAGATCGCCGCGATCAAGACACTGCCTTCGGCCACCAACTTTCTGACCTTCAGCGCCGGCGAGCGTTCGCCTGAGTTGTTTGAATGCCTTAAACAGAACGACATCGCTATTCGCGATGTCGGAGCGCACCCGCTATTGGCCAAACATCTGCGGGTAAGCGTTGGCAGCGCCGAACAGAACCAGTTGTTTGTCGATACTGTTCGACGCTTTTTTGCCTGATCGGCTTAAATCAGCGCATGCTGCGCCGTGGGCTCGAAACCAGCGGGCGGCTCAACAGATCGAGCGGCGTGCCGGCACCGCCGGCAGTCGTCTGGTT
>MFYY01000219.1:14224-15374 GCA_001787855.1 Candidatus Riflebacteria bacterium GWC2_50_8
CGGGGTGACCGACGGTTTCGACCTTGATCATGTTGGTGCCGCCGCTGCGCCCAACTGGCAGGCCAGCGACCAGAACCACGGTGTCGCCTTCCTTGATGAATCCTGTGGTCAGGCTAAGTCTTACTGATTCGCGATAAAGTTCTTCGATGCTTTGAAATCTGGTGGCCATTACCGGGGTAATTCCCCAGTTGATGCTGAGCTGATGATACAGCTGTCTGCTGTTGACCACGGCAATTATCGGAATGCTCGGTCGCAGTTTCGACAAAGCCTGTGCAGTGCGCCCTGACTCGGTAACTGTTATGATTGCTGATGCGTTAACATTGTAAGCTGTCGTAATCGCCGCGTTGGTAACCGCGCCGGTGCGGTCGGCAAATTCTTCGGTGCTCGAAAAGGCTGCATATATGCGCTTGTAATCTATGGCGTCTTCGGTGTTGGTGGCAACGCGGTCGAGCAGCTTAACGCACTCGATCGGGTATTTCCCTACTGAGGTTTCGCCTGAAAGCATAACTGCTGAAGTAAAGTCGTATATTGCGTTGGCGACGTCGGAGACCTCGGCGCGAGTTGGCCGGGGCGCTTCTATCATGGTGTGCAGCATCTGGGTTGCAGTAATGACAGGCTTGCCGGCCATATAGCATCTTCTGATGATCTCTTTTTGCACAATCGGCACTTCTTCAGGAAGAAGTTCGACGCCGAGATCACCGCGCGCGACCATTATACCGTCGGCAACTGCGAGAATATCTTCGAAATTGTTGAGGCCGGCATGGTTTTCGATTTTGGCGATTACCTTCATTGTCGGCTTGCCTTCGACCTCGAGAATAGCTTTTACTTTTCGGACGGTGTCTCCTGATTCGGTGAACGATACAGCGATGTAATCAAAATCGTTTTGCGCGGCAAATACTATGTCGTCACGGTCTTTGCTGGTCGGATTGGGCATGTTTAGCTGCAGTCTCGGCACGTTTACGCCGCGCCGTGATTTGATTGTGCCGCTGTTGATGATTGTGCAGCAGATGTTTTTGTCATCAGGCACTGAATCTATCTGCAGCTGAATGAGACCGTCGTCGAGCAGAATCGTCGAGTCGCTGTCGACCTGCGTTGGCAGTTGTTTGTGAGAAATGCTCAGCCGCTCGGGCGTGCCGATTATGTCTTCGGT
>MFYY01000219.1:15388-21000 GCA_001787855.1 Candidatus Riflebacteria bacterium GWC2_50_8
CGGTGCGTATTTCGGGGCCCTTGGTGTCGAGAAGCAGTGCGACAGGTTTCTGCATTTCTTCGCGCAGTTTCTTGACGCGCTCGATTCTTACGCCGTGTTCCTGGTAATCGCCATGCGAAAAATTGAGCCGCGCAACGTTCATGCCGGCATCAATGAGGTTTCTCAGGACGCTTTCTTCTTCTGCGGATGGGCCGAGAGTGACAAGTATTTTGGTTTTGCGCATAATCGTTTTGTTGCCTTTCCTGCTATATTCTGTTTCGGATCTGTCAGTATAGCAAGAATTATGCCATTTTGCCTGTGCAAAAACTGCGCAAAAAAAAGCCGCCCAGCTCATTTATTAAGCGGGGCGGCCTCGTTTATCAGTGTTATAAAGTCATTGCGCCGGCTGAATAGTAACCTGCTGGAATTTCCAGCTGTCGCCTTCCTTGAACAGGTTTATCGAAAGTTTAATTTTTTCGTTATTGGTGAATTTGGCGGTGTAAACCAGAAGACCATTGGGTACGTCTGCCATTACTACAGTTTCGTCAGCGTTTATGCTTCTTTCAGCATAATCGCCAAAGTTCTTTTTGTAGTTGTCGACAAACATTGTCTGAAAAACCTGCGGTGTGCAGATAGAGGCCATCATGGCTGCCCAGTCAGCATAAAATGCAGTAGCATCGCCAGCGTTGTAAGCGGCCATCAGTTTGTCAACCATCGCGTCGAGAACTGCCATTTCTTCGGCGGCCGGCATAACGCCTGCAAAAAGAGCGCCACTCAGCAATACCATCAGCAGCGTAACCAAAATCATCTTCATATCTCGTGCTCCCATGTAAAACTTTATCGGGTCACCCGATTCGAGATGAATTTTAATCCGCACCACAATCTTTGTAAACATTTCTATAAATGCCACACCAATTCAAGCCGTTAGACTGCGGCGATGACGAAGTTTTGCACCGCCCACTGAATGATGCCGACGAGCACGCCAAGAACGCCGCCAAGCCTGATGATTGCTTTCATTTCTTTGTCGGCGATGCGGTTGAAAATGGTTTCGAGTTTTATCAGATCCATTTTGCAGACTTTTTCGATTACGATTTCCTGCACCGATATTTTTTCGGCGGCTTTTTCGGCAGCGCGTTCGAGCAGCAGGGGCACCTGCCGTTTCAATACTATGCAGGTCTCTTTTTCTATGCGATCCATTACCGATTTAACCAGTGTGTCAGCGCTGAGATTGAAAAATGGTATCTTGTTGGCAATGCTGCCGATGAAGTCTTTAATGCGCTGCTCCATTTCATCGCGATTTTTGCGCATGACGTCTTCGATGATCGGGTCGATATCTGCCGGTTCGACCTTTTTTATCAGCTCTTCGACGCTGATCAGTTCTCCTTCTACTATTTTACCAAGGTTCTGCGCCAGTTCTTTCTGACGTTTTGGCAAAAGGCCCTGAAATTCAAAGAACAGAAAGCTGCGGCGTTGCTGCGGGCTGAACAATGCCTTGATGGCCAGCCAGTTGGTAACCCAGCCGATCAGGCCGCCCAGAAAAGCCGACAGTATAAAACTCTGCCAGAGCACAGGCATCGATTACCGCTTCCTTTTTGCTGTCTTATTCATCATTTTCTGAGATTATCGCACAAATTTATAAGAGCTGCCAGTTTTTAGGTTCGGCAAAATATCGATGCTGCCGATATGGCCATTGACTGTAACAGAAGGGATGAAATCATGAGACTCATTGCTTTGATCCTGATTCTTCTATCAGGCGTTGTCGGGTTTGTTTTCAGCTACGGCTTCGCTTACCGCGAAGTCTCTGGAGCTCTCTACTCATCAACCGCCACGATGCAGTCATCTACTTCGTTAAATGCTAACGAGTAGACGTTCGGCACGGTAAAGCGGGTCGCAAGGCTTATTAAATGAGGCTGAGCGATCCGCTTTGCTGTACGTAAAAAAATCCCGGTTTTTCTTGACGCTGCATGAGGGGGCTGTTATACTCACGCCACTTATTGAAGGTACACGGAGGACCCCCCTAATGAACAAAAATTTCTTTTTTACCTCTGAATCAGTTACTGAAGGGCATCCCGACAAGGTCTCTGACCAGATTTCCGATGCCGTTCTTGATGCGATTCTTACCAATGACCCCAAAGGCCGCGTTGCTTGCGAAACAGCGGTTACCACCGGTTTGGCTCTGGTAATGGGTGAAATCACCACCAAGACCTATGTCGACGTTCAGGCTGTTGCCCGCCGCGTTCTCACCGAAATCGGTTATACCAACGCCGAATATGGTATCGATGGCAAGAGCTGCGGCGTTCTGGTTGCTCTCGACGAGCAGTCGCCCGACATTGCTCAGGGCGTAAACCACGCCAAAGACGGCACTGACGAGAACGAAGAACTCAATACCGGCGCTGGTGACCAGGGCATGATGGTAGGCTTTGCCTGCACCGAAACCCCTGACTACATGCCGGCTCCGATTTATTATGCGCACAATATCTGCCGCAAACTCGCTGAAGTTCGCAAAAACAAGGAAGTCGACTATCTGAGACCAGATGGCAAGGCACAGGTCACTATTGAATACCGCGACAACAAAGTTGCCCGCGTCGATGCAGTCGTGCTCTCGACTCAGCATGATCCTTCCGCTACTCATGCCAAGATTACCAAAGACATGATCGAAAAGGTCATTAAAAAAGTAATTCCGGCCGAACTGCTTGATTCCAAGACCAAGTATTATGTTAATCCAACCGGCAGATTCGTCGTCGGTGGACCACAGGGCGACTCCGGCCTGACTGGCCGCAAGATCATCGTCGATACCTACGGCGGAATGGCTGCCCACGGCGGCGGCGCGTTCTCCGGCAAAGATCCGACCAAGGTTGACCGCTCGGGCGCTTACATGGGCCGCTATGTTGCCAAGAATATTGTAGCCGCCGGCCTGGCCGATCGTCTCGAAATCCAGATCGCTTATGCAATTGGCGTTGCCAAGCCTCTTTCTGTTCACGTAAACACTTTCGGCACTGGCAAACTTGCTCCCGAAAAGATCGAAAAGATCATTACTGAAAATTTCGATCTCAGACCGGGCGCAATTATCAGAGATCTCAAGCTGCGCCGCCCGATTTATCGTCAGACTGCCGCCTACGGCCATTTTGGTCGTGGCGACCTTGATCTGCCCTGGGAAAAACTCGACAAGGTCAAAGCCCTTAAAAAGGCTGCCGGCCTGTAATTATCAGTCTTAAATCAGAGCCGCCCGTTGCATTACGGGCGGCTCTGGTTGTACAGGAGATAACGAACCTGTTTAATCATCTGTCGCGAACTTTTGTCGCCTGGCTGGTATTCGTCGTGATCAGCAGTTGTGCCCATTCTTCTGAACCGCAACGCCTGGCGGTACTGGTTTATCATCATATTCAGCAAAAGGTTACTTCAGATGTTTCGTGCACTCCAGAACAATTTGTCGGGCAGATGCAGGCGCTTATCGAAGCTGGTTTTACGCCGCTTAATCTGGCGCAGACCCGGCTATTTATGGCTGGAACCCTTGAGAACATAGCACAGCCGGTGTTGATAACCTTTGACGATGGATATGAAAGCCTGTATCACTTCGCCCTGCCGGTTGCGCGTCAGCTGAAGATACCCATGACTGTTTTTATGATTACTTCGCGTGCCGGCCGTCGCATTCAGTTTGCCGAATATCTGACCGAGAGTCAGATCAAAGAAATGGTCGGCAGCGGTTACTTTGATTTTGGCTCGCATACCCATGATCTGCATACCGATACAGTCAGTATATTCGACGCTTTTTCCGGTCATGCAGAAAACCCGGTGCTGCGACTTCTCCAACGCGACTTGCGCATGTCGACCGCGCGTCTTGAGAGTGCGCTTGGTAAGCGCCCGCTTGCTCTGGCATGGCCTTACGGAAAGTTTAACGGCGAATTTTCTGCCATAGCGCGTCATTCTGGGTTCAGGCTGCATTTTACCAGCGTTTATGGCTATAACGAACCTGGTGCGAACCCGTTTGCCATAAAGAGAATACCAGTGACGTCGCGCGACACCGCTGAATCCGTTTTGCGCAAGGCCAGTCCGCTGCGCCGTTAATTCCTGGTAAAACAAAACCAGGGAATGGCGCTGGCCATCCCCTGGTTGCTAATTCATTCTGCTGATCAGGTCTTTGCGTATTCCTGATCTTTTTCGCTGCTGTCGTCTTCGTCGACAACCTTGCGTTCACGGTGCTCTTTTTCGAGGGTAAATGAACCAAGTGATTCTTCCATGGCTTCAACAGCTTTGAGAACCTCGTCGAGTTTGTCGACTTTGCCAGTACTGCGGGCCAGAGCCACGCCTTCCTGGATTTTGCTGGTGTTTTCGCGGAAGCTGATGATCTTGTTGCGCAGACCCATGGTCATTTCATTCATCGCATCGGCAAGATCTTTGAGTTCATCTTTCGGGCGCAGTTTGATAAAGTGGGTGAGATCGCCTTCGCCGATGTTACGAACGACTTTTTCCATTCGGTACACCGGTCCCGCTATCGTATGCGTCACAAATATACAGATGAACGCCACCACAAAAATGCTGATCAGTTGCGCCGTTATGACGCCAGGCAGGAGGGCTTGCCCCAGTTGCTTGCTGTCTACCGGCAGTTTGGCTTCTTCCACCAGATTGCTTTCAAGTCGTTCTACCGAGAAACCGTAAACCAGGGCCCCGACAATGTTGGCAACGATGATTACGATCAGAATAAAAATCGCGGTCAACCTGCTCTGAAAGCCCGGTTTAATAAAATACTTTTTCCGGCGCCGGATTTCGGACATTTAGTCACCCTCCTGAAATACTTTTTTTTAAGATTATCACAGCTTAAATTCTGTTTCAATGTTATCCGTAGAAATTACCTCGTCGCTTTTTGCATCGCTACTCGAATCGAGACTTTCAATCTCTCCTGTTTCATCGAGCAGGTCGAGGAGTTCTGATTCAGCCTGGTCCGGGTCAGCAACCTTGTCTTCAGCGTCAGACCAGTCAAGTGTTGCAAAACCATTGCCGGTTGCGAAGTCATCTTCGAGAAGGTTGCTGAAGTCGTGCCTGATGCTTTCGTCGACGCGGGTGCGTCTGGTATCAAGCGGCTCAGTAACGCCGGTTGGCGTGCCGACCAGCAGGTCAATCTCGTTTCCCGACAGCAGAAGTTCTTCGCTGTTGCTGGTCTGGCCGATTCCAGACGAGGGTAATGCCAGTATCAGCAAAAGCAGACAACAAAAGATTTTTGTCATATGACAACCACCAGAAATAAATTAGTGCAGATTCTGCAAGCCTTATCGGCAACAGTCATTGTTAAGATAATGCATAATTTGCGTTCCCGCAGGGGTAGCGCGTAGTAATATTTTTGTTATGTCGTTGGATTTTAGAACTGGCAAACAGATGTAAAATCGGTTATAAATAGGCACTATGAGCAGTTACTTATTAAGATATGGTTTTTCGACAAACAAATTGATGCGCTACGTCATCAGCATAAAGGGTGGGGTAGACATCGAGATGCCTATGGGCAAAATGAACAACCCGATCAATATGGAAATGCGCATCAGCCAGAGAATCGTCAGTTTTGATGCTGAGCAGGCGATTATCAGGGTTATTATTGACCGGGTTACGGCTGATCGCAATATTCCGGCCGAATCGTTACCTAA
>MFYY01000220.1:0-16389 GCA_001787855.1 Candidatus Riflebacteria bacterium GWC2_50_8
CAAAGCCTATCAGTATGACATCGTCTGCAACGGTATTGAACTCAGCTCTGGCGCGATCCGCAACCATCTGCCAGAAATCATGTATAAAGCCTTTGAAATTGCGGGCTATGACAACAGCGTCGTCGACGAAAAGTTTGGCGGCATGATCAAGGCCTTCAAGTTTGGCGCGCCGCCGCACGGCGGTATTGCACCAGGCGTAGACCGCATCGTTATGCTGCTCGCCAACGAACCGAACATTCGCGAGGTCATAGCGTTCCCGATGAACCAGAACGCCCAGGATCTGCTGATGCAGGCGCCAGCCGAAGCCAGCGAAAAACAGCTCAAGGAGCTGCACCTTAAGATCACCGAATAATCGGCGTGCGATAAATCTGATTAACGGCGGTTAAGATCGTGAATTTTGTGAGCGCAGCCTTTACGCTCTGTGTGTTTGTCGGGTCTTTTCTGCTGTTCATGGTGCAGCCGATGGTCGGCAAGATTCTGCTGCCATATCTTGGCGGCGTGCCGGCGGTCTGGACGACCTGCATGCTGTTTTTTCAGTTTGCCCTTCTTGCCGGTTACATTTACGCGGAAAAGTCAGTCAGATATCTGGGCTGCCAGCGCCAGTCGATACTGCATCTGCTGCTGATGACCGGCGCTTTCACACTGCTGCCTCTCAACATCGACACTTCTGGTGCCGGCGCGGCGGTCAATAATCCGACCGGCTGGTTACTGGCGCGGCTGGCCGGTTCGATCGGCATATTGTTTTTTATGATCTCGGCCAATGCGCCTCTATTGCAGCGCTATTACTCAGAGACCGGACAAAGCGATTCGGCCGACCCCTATTTTCTTTATGCCGCAAGTAACGTCGGAAGCCTGTTGGCACTGCTTTCTTACCCCTTTGTCCTGGAGCCACTGTTGCGGTTATCACAGCAGCGCCTTCTCTGGTCGGCGCTTTATGCCTTACAGACAATACTTGTACTTATCTGTTGCATTCTTCTCTGGAAAGGCTCAGTGAAAAGCAAGGTAACCGAGACAGATCAATGCGGGACAACAGGTGAACCAGGGCACGACAATTTGGCAATCGGTGAAAGCGCTACCAAAACAGTCTTTGAAGAACGCAGCGTCAGCGTGACAAAAACTGATCGGGCACCTGAAATTACAGATGTCGATGACCTGTTCAACAACATAGTAAGAGAACAGGAACTCGCGACCTTAAAAGCCCAGGACCATACCAGGCCAACCTGGAAAAAGGCTTTATTCTGGTGTCTGCTCGGGTTTGTTCCGTGCAGCGCCATGCTGTCGGTGACCACCCACATGGCGACCGACATCGCTTCGGCGCCCATGCTCTGGGTATTTCCGCTGGCGCTGTATCTGGTCTCGTTTGTTCTGGTCTTTGCGCGCAGCGGTTACTGGCGCGGCATAAAGTGGGAGCGCTATATGTTTCCGATCGTGGTGCTGGCCATGCTGTTCTATCATTTCAGAATAGTCGAACGCACCTGGCTGATAATCCCGCTGCATCTGCTCGCGATGTTTCTGATCTGCATGTATTTTCATGCAAGGCTGGCCAAAGAACGGCCGCCAGTGATTCAACTTAACTCTTATTTTGTCTGGATGTCAGTCGGCGGGATACTGGGCGGCATATTTAACGGCCTGCTGGCGCCGCTGTTTTTCACAACCCAGAGTGAATACATAGTGACACTGTTGACTGCAGCCTGTCTGAGTTCATTTATGGCGAAGAGTTATTACGATCCTGAATACTCAATGGCACGCAGAATACTGGTTGCCGCAACTTTTATGAGTCTGCTGGTGCTGCCAGGATGGCTTGAAGAAGTTAACCTCAGCAAGCTGCTCAGCGAAAGCGGCATGTTTATGACTTTCCTGTCGTTGTTTCTGATATATGCCTTCAACAATTTTCGCAAAGCTGCAGCGCCATTGCTGATTGTCATCGCTCTCACAGCATTTATGCAGAACAGCGCTGACCCTCGTCTGGTTATGGTTGACCGCAGCTTTTTCGGCATTCTCAGGGTTACCAGACTTGCCAATGATGGTAAGGTAGTCGACCCCGACCTGAAAATTGAAGGGGTAAAAGACATCTTTTACTGCCTGTCGCATGGCACCACGCTGCACGGCGTTGAACGCAAGGTTGACAACATGCGCATGAGTTACCCGCTGGCCTATTATGCGCGGGAAGGCCCGGTTGGCTCAGTGTTCAGAGTTGGCCAGATCAATCGCGCCTTTAAGAACATCGGTGTTGTTGGTCTGGGCTGCGGGACTCTCGCCTGGTATGGTCGGGCCTGGCAAAATTTCGATTTCTTTGAGATAGACCCGAAAGTCGTCGAAATAGCGACAAATCCTGAATATTTTACTTTCCTGAGCAACTCAAAAGCCAGGATCAGGCACATAATCGGTGACGCGCGCGTCAGTCTGCAGAATGTTCCCGACAACTTCTATGACCTGCTGATAATTGATGCTTATTCTTCTGACGCAGTGCCAGTACACCTGATGACCCGCGAAGCAGTCGAGCTTTACCGATCAAAAATCAAACAGGATGGCATGCTGCTGTTTCATATTTCAAACCGATTTTTCAAACTTTCGCCGGTGATAAAGCGCATTTGCGATGAGATCGGCATCGCCTGTCTGCGCTCTTACGATGAACCCTCAACCTATTCAACGCGCTACGACTGGTACGATTATGATCAGTTGTGCCGGTCAGACTGGATAGCCGCCGGCAACCCGAAGCATCTCGAGTCTCTCAAACTTTACGCAAAATGGGACGAAGTTGAACTGCAACCAGGTTACAGTCTGTGGACCGACGACTATGCAAACCTGCTGCAGGTTTATATGTGGCGTTAAATCACCGAAAACAGGCGTAAGCATGCGATCTGCAAAAATCAGCTTAGCGTAACTACCTGGCAAATAGCCGGCCGGGATTTTACAAGCTGAGCCTTAGTCAGGTTTCGCAAGGTTAATTATTTCACTTATTTTTTCTGCCAGCTCTTTGCTGCTAAAAGGCTTTTCCAGCAAATGAGTGCCCTCTTCAAGAACTCCATGCCGCGCAATTACGTTTGCAGTATAACCCGACATTAACAGGCATGCAGTTTCAGGATGCTTTCTGGAGATCGCCTTCGCAAGATCCACACCGTTCATATCAGGCATTATTACGTCTGTCAGCAATAAGGACACTGGATCGGCATAATCATCAGCCCATTTTATCGCCTGATTGACAGCCGAAAAAGCCTTTACAGCAAACCCCATGTTTTCCAGCATTCGTTTTGTAATATTCAGCAGCGCAATTTCATCTTCAACCAGCAGTACAAGCTTATTTAGAAATGGACCTCCCGAGCTTGCGGGCGTGGAGTGACTGATACTACGATTTTCAGAATATCTGGGCAGATATATCCGGAAAGTCGTGCCTGATCGCGGTTCGCTATACACATATATGAAACCGTTGTTCTGCTTAACAATACCATACACGGTTGCCAGCCCCAGCCCCGTACCATGCCCAATACTTTTGGTCGTAAAAAATGGCTCAAATATCTTATCCAGCAGCTCTTTATCAATACCGCTGCCATTGTCACAAACAGTGATCATAACATATTCACCAGGGATTAAACCTGCTCGACTTTCACATTCCAGAGAAGAAAAAACCACATTTGCAGTTTCAATAGAGATCTTTCCGCTATGTTCAATCGCATCACGGGCATTAGCACAAAGATTTGCCAGAATTCTGTCGATCTGAACAGGGTCAATCTTAACATTCCAGATATCGCTGCCTGAATGCCAGGCCAGCTCAATATTCTCACCGATAAGTCGCTTCAACATGCTGATGATTCCAGAAATTACTTCATTGAGATTGATAACCTTAGGAACAGCATTCTGCCTGCGCGCAAATGACAGCAACTGTTTCGTAAGTTCCGCAGAGTTTTTAGCAGCTTCGAGTATTACGGTCAGGTCTGGATAAAGCGGGTCTGCGGAGTCCATATCGGTCAACGCCATTTCCGCATACCCGATTATTATTCCAAGCTTGTTGTTAAAGTCATGAGCAATTCCACCGGCCAGTCTGCCAACTGATTCCATTTTCTGAGATTGCACCAGCTCAAGCTGAAGCTTTTCTTTATCACGCTCAGCGATGATAATATCAGTTACATCTTCGAAAGCCCCAAGGACTCCTATTATCTGATCATCCCTGTTTCTCAACGGAACTTTGCTCGTTTTAAGATAGCGGATTTTGCCGTCAACCGTAATGTGAGAACTCGTGTAGTTGTATTTGCCCTGCCCCGTCGAAATAATAATCAGGTCATCGGCGCGATATTGCAGCGCCTGTTCCTCGCAGCACAACTGAAAGTCATCCTTGCCAATCAGTTCGGAGGGAAAATCATAACCCACATCCTGCGAAAACAGCTTGTTACAGCCAATATATCTGAGAGAAGCATCCTTCCAGAAAACCCGAACAGGTATTGTATCAAGAACTGTTCTTAACATGCCCTGAGATTCGCTGAGCCCTCTTGCTGCCTCTCTTATCTGTAGCTCTGCTCTCTTTCTGTCGGTAATATCATCGAGAAGTATGATAAAACCGTTGTCTGGGTTATTCTGATCAAGCAAGCTGTAGCGAAGCAGAACATTTATTCTGCTCTCATCTATCAGCCCCAGCTCTTTTTCTTCTTCGCATAATCCTGAAAAACAAGTGCCAGAGGTGGCACACCTGGACAACAGATATTCTGTAGAAGGAACAATCAGAGCACTTAATTTCTCCCTGAATTCTTCTTCCGTGCATTTCAATATTCTGAGAAGAGACGCATTAAACCATTGCACAGTGTCTTGCCTGATAAAAATTAAGCCGGCCGGAGTAGCAGAGAGCAATGCGCGCAACTGCGCCTCGCTTGCGCGCAATGCATCTTCAGTCGCTGCTTTCTTCTCTCTGAGATGTATCGCAACGAAACTGTCTTCAAATCGTCTCGCCAGAATACTGTAGAGCCGCATAGTACGGCTGTCTATCGGAAGCAACTGTTCAAAAAACAACAGATGCTGCTCAGGAGTGTTTTCGTTGTATTTGATCAAAAGCTGGTTTGCGGAACTGGCCACGCCCTGCATTTTGGCAAGCGCTTCATCAAGCGTATTAATGGCGTAAGAGGCAACCAGTTCCTGACTGCCAGTAATGCCGGCAACAACGGCAAAACCTGTAGTGCCGAAAAAACGGGTGGTCTTCTCAATGACTTCCCACAGCAGTTGCTGCCTGGACTCTGCCAGGGCAAAAGCCGAAAGTTCGTGAAGTATGGTTAATTCCGCGATTACTTTGAAATCAAGCTGATCAGCTTTGGCTGCAGACACGAAATCTACCTCCCGATTGTTACCACCGTTGTTTTGTTATAAAGCAATGGTACAGACCCGGAATTGCCAATCTCTCCAAAAGAAAGGGCCCCCAGAAAAGGGATATCTGAAGTTATTACTTCTTTTATGGCCTTTATCTCTTCATCAAAGCGCTCGCCCAGGAGCAGAACGCGCGAAATGCAGTCAAACACCAGAAAAACCTCAGGCCGCGCAATGTTTTCGGCAGCCGTTTGTGCAGCCTGAACAGCTGTGGCAATAATTTCTTCGATTCTGCAATCCATTATGCTGCCGACAGATTGCGATGGAATTTCGGTTACAAAAGTAATGCTGTCATCATCGTTCACTTTGAACGGATCTCTTATCAAATAGTTTCCAGAAATATCCGGAAATCCAAGAGGATGTTGCATACTCAGAGTCCTGAATTCATCTTTCGAACCGCAGTGCAACAGTCTGCTATATGCCTGATAAGCAGGCATCCCATCTATCTCATAGACGATCTTGCCTTTTGCCCTGGTTATGACGACGGGATCTCCAACCGGGCGCCAACCATGACCGACACCAACTCCAAAATCCACACCCTCGATCAGCGCCACAGCGAGAGCGTCACTGGCTATTTCACTCTCAGTAAACTGCCAGGTTTTTAAAAAATGCAGATTATCGCCAGCCCCACCGCCTATGTAACTAAACCCTGCACCAAGTCTGCTGTAAAGTCCACGCAGCATTTCTGAAAGATTTGCCTGAAACCCATCAGGCAAAACAATGACCGTACCTCTTTTAATGCCGGACGACAACAAGTCGTCGGCAGCCTTTGCTCCCGTTGAATAAGGGTTTGAGCTCAGGTCTTTCTGCATGGCAGTGGCCACAGAAAAATCTCCGCTCATAGCACACACACCGACACCCTGCTTCTCCAGGCCAGTTTTCGTAATGATTCCGGCACAACAGAAACCCACTATTTTTACGCCTTCAGTCACCGACCTTATTCCGCGCAACACCTCTTCGGGCTTGTATTCATCAGTGGTAAAAACAATCAGCAGTCGCGGGTCGCCAGAAGCCTTAACAGCCGAAGCGGCAGCATTTCTTCCGGCCAGTTCTGAATTTTTCTCCAGAGAAACTGACACGCCTGCTTTCATAAATCCTCCCTGTGTAAAACCGGGCACAACTTTGCTCAACGCGCCAGACAAATAATTTTATGTCATCTATTTCAAGAATAACAGACAGACTGATTTTGTGGAATGTTTCTAAGTCTGTATGTTGCTGCTCCGCGCTTTTGCAGAAAGGCTATCTGTATTCAACAAAAAACACGCATCTCAGTACAAAACATATGTATTTTTTGATGAAACACCAGACAAACAAAAGTGGCATCTCCTTCTTTCTATCATAGATTGATATGCTCAGGATGTAGCTACATATTACTAGAAAATCCGCAGCAACTTTTGCTGCGGGAAACCCGTATCAACTCATTGGAACAAAGCTACAAATGTTATGAAATCGTTCCGGTACATAAAAATAGTCTGGTCCCAAGATGCTGTCCTGGTTCCAGACTATTATAAAATGACTCACCGAACTTATCGGCAAAAAATCAGTAATTAGCACCTTTGGTTTCTACAGCGTCTGCTGTTGCAGGTTCTTCGACAGCCTGGGTCTCTGGAGCTACAACAGCTTTGGCTTCTGGTACTTCGACAGCCGTTCGTTCCGGTACTGCAATGGCTTTAGCCTCAGGCACTTCGATAACCCGGTCGCCTTTACGCGCTGCTTTGCTGGAAATAGCAAGCCAGCGACGTGCTTCCTTGTTGTCCGGATTCAGGCGCACAGATTCGTTCAACAGTTCAACCGCCTTTGAATACCTTCCCTGTGAATACATCAGGTAGCTCCACTTGCGCAGAGATTCAGATGCAAAGACTTTTACTTCGTTTTGCTTTGATGATTCAGGAAACTTGCTTAGAAAATCGAGCCAGATTGCTGATTCCCGTGAATAAAAATTGATCTGCTGATGGCGCATGCCCAGATCATACATATATTTTTCCGCATTATCCGGATCGGTGTGCAACAAGTATTCCAGACGCTTGATGTCAAGCTCTGCCTGCGCCCTGAGAGATTCTCCGAGCTTAAGTTCAGTTCGCACAGAAGGGTCGATCGAACTCAAGACACGCATTTCTGCGAGAGGCATAGCGCATTTTGCACAATAATCAGCGTCAACCCGGTTCAGAGTCATACATTTCAAACATTGGTTCATAGGGTTCTGACAGTCAGCGCAAACCGTTGCATCGGGGGTTCCGATCCATCTGCACTTGCCGCAAATGTTTCGACCGGTGAACGAATATGCAGTCGTCAGAGCCAGAACGAATACCATCAGACAAACAACAAACCTGATACCAGTTTTTGAAAACATAAAAATCCTTTCTCCTGTAATGCTGCCGATAACGATCAGAGAGTCGCGACACTCCAGACCGCAATTTCTTTATGACGTTACCGGTTCTTACTCTTAATTATCACAAAACCGCAACTAAAAGATACGTGGTCTTTCAAGGCAAGAGTCTGAGCCATCTTTACAAATCTTTTCATTAGGGTAGCTGGGCACTCAAAAATGCGCTTAAGCCAATCTGAGAAAGGGAGTTCCCCTCTGCAGAAGCCACAAACCAGCGTATGGCCTAAACTTGCGCATTGGGCATCAGCGGGTTATACTATTCTCAGTATAGATTATGCAGGATAAAACAATGAATAAAGCTGTCAGATTAAGCAAAGTATACTTTGTATTGTTATTTTTAACGCTAGCAACGGCAGTATTGCCAGGATTTACGGTCAGTGCGCAGACGGTTCTTGGCGAAAACTGTTTCAGCCGTGTTTTTGAAGAAAAAGCGGTCGGACACAGTCTGGTCAACGCCTATCTGTTAATGTACACCGCTCACAACACCTACGAAAACCGCATGGGTGTCGCTAATTTTCTGGAGTTTAAAAAACGCTTCAAGGAAATTTTTGTTCCGCTCGGCATCGACAAATTCGATTTCATCGATATCAGGGAAAAGACGGCAGATACTCAGGCCGTTATCATGTCGAACGACAAGCTGGTAATTGTCGCATTTCGAGGGTCTGAAGGCAGTGTTAACAAAAAGTTCAGTCTGACCAAATTCGCTTATGACTGGATACTGACCGATTTTAACTTTTTCAAAAAGCGCATACTCTGGTGGGGCTGGGGTGTTAAAGTGCATCGCGGCCTGTATAATGCCAGTGAAGTAGCTTACGACGAACTCAAAAAGTATGTAGACAGCCACATGGCCGGCACTCCCAAACGGCTGTGGGTAACCGGCCACAGTCTCGGCGCTGGCATTGCGCCTTTTACCGCCTGCCGACTGGCCGACGACGGCATCAACGTTCAGGGTCTTTATACTTTCGCCGGGCCACGGCTTGGCAATGAAGACTTCGTAAAAGCTTTTAAAAAACGCTTTCCAGATATGCAGCGCTGGGTGCTTGATAACGATATAGTCACCAAGCTGCCTTTCAAGGCCATGAAATTTCAGCATTGCGCGCCGCCAAACAACATTTATGCCGATGGCAAACTGGTTATAGCCGACGGCGAAATGAAGGGCCCTGGCAAGGCACGCAGTCACGCACCCGGCATGTATCTGCAGAAAATCTACGACCTGCTTCCCCTTGATCTTAAAGTCGTGGTTCCGGCACCGCCAGGATTCGGCAACGATGCAAGCGCAGCTGACACTGAACTCGAAAGAAAGTTTAACGGCGAAGCAGTGGCCGCAGAAGAAGATATCAGCAACTGATGGGTAAATTGCGCTTTCTGATTGCCGTGCTGCTCCTTTGTCTGGGCTGCGTAGCACCAGATCTGGCTCAAGCCGAAACCGCTTTATCAAACACGCAGCTCGCAGCAAAAGTCAGCTGGCAACCCACGCAAACGCTTGCCCTGCTGGTCGGCGTTCTTGAGTGGCAAGACACTTCGCTCGCGACCTATACTGCCGACAACCGTTATGACCAGCAATTTCATGACATTCTGCGGCAACGCGGTGTCGCCAGCGACAGCATGGTTTTTCTCAAGGACAAAAAAGCCACACTTAAAGCGATAAAGCAGGCGCTGAAAAGGTTGTTGGCAAAAAGCGACAAGAACTCTACATTTCTTTTTTATTACACCGGCCATGGTGACCGGCCCAAAGAAGAAACTGAAACATATTTTCTCAACTACGACTGTGACACTAATAATTATGCAGCGACCAGCCTGAGCCTGAAAACTCTTGCCGAGCTTATCAGCAAAGACTTTAAAGGCAGACAGGTCATGCTGACCGCAGACTGCTGCTATTCTGGAAATCTGAACGGAGCTGCAGAAATGCTGGCTGCCACTGGAATCGAAACGATGGTACTCAGCTCAGCAACGGCCGCCAATGAATCAACCGGCGAATGGACTTTCACCAGGTCGCTCAATGAGATTCTGACCGGCACGCCACTTATGCAGTGCGCTGAACTGGAACTGACCGCCGCATCGGCAGCTGACTACATAGCTTACAACATGGCCTGCGCCGAAATGCAGCTGGCAAATTACTATCTAACACGGGGATTTCCGGCAGAATTTGTTCTGACAAAGCTCAGTGCAAATCCTGGCAAAAATAAGCCACACCTTGGTAAATGTATGATCGCGACAGAAGACGGCGTTGACTACAAGGTCAGAATCGTCGATCAGAACGGCAAAGAATGCAAGATTCACTACCCGGAACTGGAAGGTGAGCCAGATATCTGGTGCGATTACTCTGAACTCAAAGATATCGCCTGGCAGACCTGGAAAGTCGGCAGCAAAATCGAAGTTGAATGGGAAAACGAATGGTATCCCGCGCAGGTCTTGAAGAGAGAGGGCTTTTTTCATTACATCCGTTACGACGACCACGAAGAAGTCTGGAACGAATGGGTCGCCTTCGACCGCATAAGAGAAGCAGTCGAAACAGAGCTCGACGATTGATTCAGAATTTGTCGCATTGCTGCGCTTTCAGGGCATGGTCGAAAGCAGTTCGCTGAGATTATATCTGACATAAGGCTTTTCGGCAGCTGGACCATCGGCAGTGGCGATGGCAACATAGGCATCCTGAAGGATTGGAACAAAAAGTATGTTATGCAGATTGCTGCGCATGGCAACCGGTCGGTCCATCAGCCGCAATGCCGAGCTTGCAACGAAAGTGCCATGCCCGTCCTGAACGCGGCGTCGCAGGTGACGCAGACGGTTGCCGGCCGACATGACAACCGCATCAACAATACCTTCACCGAGAAAATCATGGTCCTGACCGGCACCGAGAAACACCATTTCGTCAGGAGTCGCGTAAACCGCGAGTGCATCAGGAATTTTCGCGTCGGCAAAGACGTAGAAATACTCGCAGGTTCTCAGGCTGTTGTTCCAGAGGTCTTTCATCTGCTGCAGAGTATCGCATTCTTCGAGCGCGCGCCGCACCATAAATGACATTGGCACGCCGTCCCAGCGGAATCTGCCCCGGCCGCCCATTTCACCAATTGAAATCTGGCTTTCGTTCATGCCGCCCACCGCGCCAACAAAACCGGCAAAACCGGGGTTAAAAAAGGCATGACCGCTGTCTGGTCTGATGACAAAAGCGACCGCGCAGTCCTGCAGGCCTATTTCGGTCATATAATCGAGAACGCGCCCGTGATAAAGGGCTTTGTCGGCGGTAGCGCTGCCGAACAGCGCAAAACCAGAACAATGGAAGTATTCCGGAAAAACATTACTCAGTCTGACCTCGCGCAGTGAGACATCGGGGCAGGCTGAGGCAATGGCTTCCATTTCACGGTGATATCTTTCGGGGATATGCGGTGAAAGTCGATTCCAGGCATCATCGAGATCGTTAATGAACCACCTGGCCTTTTTAACCGTCTCGACAAGGCCAACGAGATAAACGGTCGAGTCGACAAGCAAACGCACCCAGGGGCGCAGCAGCAATCCATGGGCGTTGCCAATCTGTTCCGGGGTGCCGGAAAGCAGAACAAGCGTCTGACCGTAATGACTTCGCAGTTCGCTGTTTGCAAGCTTCTGTGGCTCGAGTGTTCGGTAAAATCCGGGCATCTTGATCGACAGTATCCGTTTAAGACCTCTGAAAACCATTTTTTCAAGATCAGCCCGGGAGACCTGTGTTTCAACACAGGATGGATCAGACGACCATGAAGCCGGTATCGAAGGGCCGGCAGCAGGCTCAAAAGATATTTCGAAGTATTTGAGCCTATTGACATCATGCAGCCCTTCTTCTGCTTCGATGCAGATTCTAGGCGTTCCGGTGGCAGTGAAAGATAATCGCATAGCGGCGGAAAGCTGATAGAGAATTTCGTCTGGCCTTTCCGGCCGCGCTGGTAGCAGCTTGAGTTGAGGAACCAGAAGATTTCGAACCGCATAATCGAACGACGCTGAATTCATCAGTGCCATAAAGCTGTTCAAAGAGGTTTCATGGGTAATAAATCTGTTGATGAATCCTTCTGGTGCTATTGAATCTGCGTTTTCTGGCAATTCTCCGCTGCCAACAAAGCTGACATGAGCAGCGGGCAGAATAATCGCCGACCTGGAAGCGGTCCAATTAATCGCAAAATTGCGCCAGGGGCTGGTGAGAGCCAATCCCCACTCCTGATTGGCCTGTCGGAACAAGGTCAGGCAAACCGGCAGGCTTTCGCTCGCAAGGCCTTCGACCCGAGGTTCGCTGACTTCCAGCGGAATCTGCAGAGCAGCCTGAACCCGGTAACAAAAACATGGAACATCTTCAAACAGGGGTCTCGCGAGCTCTTTGAGCCGCTGCACAAGAATGTCTGCGGCAGCATCTTCAGCCGACAGATCACTCTGGGCCGGGCCTGCAGGCGGCATGAGCAGAACAGCCAGCAGCACGAAAACAGCCAGAACTGGCACTCGAAACCGATCGCCCCGTTTCCCGCCAGCGTAAGAAAAAGAGCAGCCGCAAAGCCTTTTTATGGTCATATTACCCTCTCTGAGCGCACATCCGACATTTTAATGCTGTAATTATAAAAGCTATTTTATACCGAAACCGGTGATTTTTAAATACCAGCTCAAAACCCGCTGACCGTAAGCCCAGAGCAATCACGAATTTTTCCCCGTTTTTACGCGATATATCAAAATCTAGAGTTCATTTACAGAAATCACAACTAGCCATTGAATAAACACGTATCAATGAAATGATGCCGACAAACCTGCTGAAAATTGCTTCTTGTACGAGGGGGGAATTCGTGTTAAGTTTGACCGCGTTAAAGCAGGAGGTGGTCAGATGACACAGGACAGCGTAAATACCGTTAAAATCGCAGAAGAACCCAAAATCGACGAGGTCAAGGCACTCGCCGAGATAAAGAATGCCCATAAAAAAATCTTGAGTGAAATTGGCAAGGTTTTCATCGGCCAGACCAAGGTTGTTGAAGAAGTCTTATACGCACTCTTCGCGCAGGGCCATGTTCTGCTGATCGGCGTGCCCGGACTTGGCAAGACCCTCCTGGTCAACAGCCTCGCGCAACTGCTCGATCTCGCTTTCAAACGCGTGCAGTTTACCCCCGACCTGATGCCTTCAGACATCATCGGCACCGAGATTATCGAAGAGAACATGAAAACCGGCGACCGCAATTTCCGTTTCGTGAAAGGCCCGCTGTTTACCCAGCTTCTGCTTGCTGACGAAATCAACCGCACACCGCCCAAGACGCAGGCCGCGTTGCTGCAGGCCATGCAGGAACGCAAAATCACCAGCGGCAATACCACTTACCCTCTGGCTGAGCCGTTCTTTGTGCTGGCAACTCAGAACCCCATTGAGCAGGAAGGCACCTACCCCCTGCCAGAAGCCCAGCTCGATCGCTTCATGTTTAACGTGCGCATGGAATACCCACCGACAGAAGAAGAAGTGAGCATGGTGCGTGCGACTACCGGCGGAGCTCCAGTAAACCTGACGCCAGCGCTTGAACAGAAGCGCATTCTTGAGTTGCAGGAAATTGTCAGACGCGTGCCGGTTTCTGACCGCGTTATCCGCTACGCCGTAGCAATCGCTGAAGCCACTCGACCAGGCCGCGACAATTCGCCGGCATTCGTCAACGACTTTGTCACCTGGGGCGCCGGTCCGCGCGCCAGCCAGTATCTGATTCTCGGTTCAAAAGCTCGCGCTGTGTTACAGGGCCGCTTTTATGTCGCCTGCGAAGACATCAGGGCGCTGGCTTACGCAGTTCTGCGCCACCGCATCATGCTCAACTTCAATGCTGAAGCTGAAGGAATCACTCCAGACACTATCATTGAAAAGATTCTCAAGTCGGTTTCAGAACCGGCGGCCTGATAAATAAGGGCCAGCTGGCCCGAACCGGCAAAGGTTACCATGGAGAAAACCCGAAGATTATCGCGATTTCTTGATCCAAAGCTGCTGGCTGCGCTTTCCTCAATGGAAATACGCGCGCGCACAGTGGTAGAGGGCATGGTCGAAGGTTTGCATAAGAGCCCGTTCAAAGGCTTTAACGTAGAGTTTTCCGAATATCGCCAATATGTGCCAGGCGACCCGCTCAAGGATATCGACTGGAAAGTCTACGCCCGCACCGACAAGTTTTACATCAAGGAACACGAAGAAGAAACCAACCTGTCAGGCTATCTGGTAATGGATACCAGCGGCTCAATGTCTTACAAGGGCCAGGGCAGCATGAGCAAGATTGACTATGCATCGACACTCGCTGCCTCACTTGCTTACCTGATGCTCAAACAACAGGATTCAGTCGGGCTGGTAACTTTTGCTAATGGCATGCGCAAGATGATCCGGCCGCGCACTGGCATGGCGCATCTCAAGGCCGTCTGTAACGAACTTGAAGCGACGGCGGCCAGCGAAACAACCAACATTGGCGCCAGCCTCGATCTTGTTGGCCAGAGCATGAAAAAGCGCGGCATCTTTATTCTGTTTTCCGATCTTATGGATAATGCTGATGTCATTATTCAGAAGCTGCGTCAGTTGCGCACCAGACGGCATGAAATTGTGCTCTTTCACGTGCTCGATCGCGATGAAATCAGCTTTCCGTTCGACGACACCACTATCTTTCATGATCTCGAAGACGAGTCAGAGATAGTCACTGACGCCTTTCAATTGCGCAGCGAGTATCTTCAGCGGGTCAGACAGATGATGAACACATTCAAGTCAGCCCTGCGCAAATCTGGTATAGATTACCTGATCGCTGACACCTCAATGCCGCTCGAAGCCAATCTGCGAAGCTTCTTTTCACGCCGCCAGGCCGTGAGCGCGAGGTAATGCAATGACATTTGCCAGCCCATGGTTTCTGCTCGGTCTGCTCGGCATCGCGGTGCCGATCTACCTTCATCTATACTACCGCAAAACACCGGTACGCAAAGACTTTCCGAGTCTGCGCCTGATCAAGCTCTCGGTCGAATTCGTCGCCAGGCGCCGAAAAATGCGCAACCTGCTGCTCATGGCCTTGCGCATCATCACGATCATACTCGTGGTAATGGCTCTATCAAAGCCTTTCATTGGGCAAAGCGCGAGCGCGAGAAATTCGTCTGACACGCCAGCCGCTTTTGTGGTGCTGCTCGACAATTCGATGTCAATGGGCTGCACACATCAGGGTATTTCGGTTTTCAACACAGCGAGGAGTCGCGCGCTCGAGATTCTCGACCAGATGCAACCTGGCGATCGCGCAACTGTCGGCCTGATTAATGACCCCGGTCGCCTGATCTTTCCGCAGCTGACCTGGGACAAAGAAATCCTTAAAAAGAGTGTCAGTAATGTTCCGTTAAGCATGGCCGGCACAAGCATGGCTTCATCGATACTGCCGGGCCTGAAGCTTCTGACACCACTCAAGGCTTACCGTCGGGCGATTTATGTGATTACCGACATGACCGAGTCTTCATGGCAGCCATTCATCGAAAAGTATGATCTTGCCAAAGTAGAACCCGGCATAGACCTGATCATGGTACCGGTCGGCGGTACTGCGCCAGACAACATGGCCGTTACCGGTCTTGAAACAGAGGCGCCGATCATCATGACCGGGCGCCAGATACCGGTCAAGATAACGATTGCCAACCACTCGCCGCGCAGTCGCCGCAGTCGCGTCAGCATCTCAATCAACGGCGAGCGCAAACTTGAAGAAGAAGTCGAAATCGAAGCAAACAGTGTCAAAGACGCCAGAATCATGGCAACCTTTGCCAAAACAGGCATGAACCACGTCACCGCGGCAATTCAAAGCGATGCCATGCCCTTCGACGATCAACGCCACCTCGCGGTTCGTGTCTTTGAGCCATGTCGAATACTACTGATCAAACCAGATTCGATGCCAGGCCAACCCGAAAACCATGAAGACACGTTCGTCAGGTTTGCGCTGAACCCGCTCAACCGCAGCAAAGATAATAATTTTGCCGTAGAAACACGCAGTACTGCCGAAGCAAAAACCGCTGAACTGAAAAACTTTGCCGCAGTATGTCTGATCAATCAACGCCATCTTGATACAGAGCTGATCAAACGCCTGTCTGAATACCTCATGAGTGGCGGCAACCTGATCACATTCATGGGCAACCGTGTCGAGCCAGACTGGTATAACCAGCATCTGATCGATGATCTCGGCGGCAGCTACCTGCTCCCAGCACGAATTTACAAAAGAGTCGGCAATGCAGTAAGCCGAGCGGTAGGTTACCAGATGACCGATCTTGACGCCGGACACCCTGCGTTCAGTATATTTGCGCGTGACGGCGCCGGCGATCCCGGCCGCGCTCAGATCTTTGAATTCTTTCAGGTTCGTCCAAACCCGACTGCGCTTCTGCTCGCACGTATGAGCCATGGCCTGCCCGGAATAGTCGAAGAAAAACGTGGGCGTGGCCGTTCCATGCTGATAACATTCTCAGCCGACACTTCATGGACAAACTGGCCGGTGCGACCGACCTGGCTGCCGTTTCTTCATCAGACACTGATCGCAATGATTACCGCCAACGAGCTGGCAATCGGCACGATTCGCCCCGGCATGCCGGTTTCTGCAACCATTACCGGCGAAGATGCCCGCAAACTCATGCTGAAAATGCCCGACAGCAACCGTATCAAAATTTCAGTGCAAACAGGTGCCCAGGGCCTTGTT
>MFYY01000220.1:17160-19405 GCA_001787855.1 Candidatus Riflebacteria bacterium GWC2_50_8
ACCGGCAGGCAGGCAATCAATTTTCACCGTCTTTTGCCGCCAGGATGATGTCCGTTATTCTTATGGCTGTTTCAATCTGCCGTTGGGGTGTATCATAGAGGTTGTTTCGAATCAGGGTTTTTATGCGGCGAATCCTTACCTCCTTGATACGTTTGAGTTCTAATAAAGACGGGATATACCGCTGGATTATTGATAGGGGGTTTTTCGCGATAGGCGAGTTTGGTAATATGCGCCGCGCCTTGTGAAAATCAGGACTGCGGAATCTGTATGCGTGATACGACACTTCCCTCTCTCTTCTCATCTTACCCTCTCTCTCTAACTAACTTTTCATCCCTTAAGTTAGCCTAATATATCATCGGATATTATCGGTTGAAACTTTAGAATTTGTTAGGCATTTTATTGCTTTATTACGTCTAATATATAGAGTGACGACTATGAATAAACTGAAGATATTGATTTTGGTTTGTTTTGGGATGATTGCCTTTTTGACAATCGTTGTAGCTCAGGAAAATTCGAATTCTAGGGGAGAGCCGGAGTCTTATCCCGATAAGAAAGATGTTACTGACCCGGATACTATTCGGCGGCTAAAATTACACATCGCTCGTTTAAGAGGGCTAGAATTTAAGACGGATCTGAAGGTGGGTATCAAGCAGAAGGATGAGTTAAAATCTAAAATGATGGAGCAGGCTGAAAAAGAGACGTCTGATGAATATGAAAAAGTTCGCAAGGCATTAGTTAAACTTGGTTTCGTGCCGGCAGACCTTAATTTACGCCAGTTTATGATTGATCTTTATACTGAGCAGATAGGCGGTTTTTATGACCCGCAAGAAAAAGAGTTGTATGTTGTTCCGGCCAGGGACGGGACTTCTGAGCCGTCGGATATACTTGGTATCCCTTGGAATATAATAGCCGCTATTCACGAGATGACCCATGCGCTCCAAGATCAGAACTTCGACCTCCTGACACTGCCGATGGAGGAAGAGACTAATGATGATTTAGCAACCGCTGTTAAATCTCTTGTTGAGGGTGAGGCATCATTTGTAATGTATGATTATGCCCTCAGGCAAAGAGGTCTTGATTTGTCTATCTTTCCGGATATTTCTGAAAATCCTGACCCGACGCCTTTTTCAGACCGCTCTTTGATTGATAGGGCGCCTCTTTATATTAAAGAAGGGATGATGTTCCCTTACACCAGGGGATTAGAATTTGTGAAATACATCAAGGCACGGGGCGGTTGGGAAGCTGTGGATAAAGTCTATTTTGATCTCCCATCATCCAGCGAACAGATTATTCATCCCGAGAAATATTTTACAGAGCGTGATTATCCTGTGGCTATTACTATCCCTGACATTACCAATGTTCTGACCACTTCCAGATGGACTCTTCTTTTGGATAATGTGATGGGTGAATTGAATATCGCCATTCTTAAGAAACAGTTTTTTCCGACTTTAAGCAGTAAGCGTATGTCCGAGGGTTGGGATGGGGATGAGTTTGTTCTTTGGGAAGACCAGACCACCAAGCATTCCCTATTGGTGTGGTTCAGCACTTGGGACAGCGAAAAGGATTCTAGGGAGTTTTTTAATGCCTACCAAAAGCTCATAGCCAAGAAATACACCGGAGCTTCAAATGAGTTTCCTAAGGCCCAATTAAAGAGTAAGGAACTTAATAAGGTGGCATGGAAATTGGAGAGGCAAGAGCCGGCTTCTGATACGAGTAAGGCTAAGATAAATACCAGTATTATTTTATTAGAACAAAGAGAGGCGGATGTTTTGCTTATTGAGGATATACCCGAAGATTTATTAGATGGAATTGCTCAAACCATTTGGACTAAGATGGAAAGGCAGGAGGTTAGAGAGATTAAACGGATTACTCCGAAGAAAAAGGAAGAGAAGCCGGAATCTGAAAAGAGCAAGTAATGGAACAAGTAAAATGCGGTGATACGGTTAAGGTAAATTATATCGGTAAGCTGGATGATGGCACAGTATTTTATAATTCGGCTGAACGTGGTTCCTTGCAGTTTAAATTGGGGAGTGAAGAGGTAATAGTTGGATTTGAAGATGCCGTTATCGGGATGATGGTGGGTGAGACGAAAACCATCAGGGTTCCGATTGATAAGGCATACGGTCCATGCCGTAAGGAATTAATGGCCGTAATACCCAGAGATGAATTTCCTAAGCATATAAAGCCGGAGGTTGGCCAGGTTTTGCAAATTACCCAGTCGGATGGCGTGCAGATATTTTTTAGG
>MFYY01000221.1:0-265 GCA_001787855.1 Candidatus Riflebacteria bacterium GWC2_50_8
CAATCTAAAAAACATGCAAATAAAAGACGATGGTTACTATACCCAAACTCGTCCAGAAATGCTCAAATATATACCAGATTCTGCAAAAAAAATCTTAGATGTAGGCTGTGGCGAAGGTACTTTTAGTAAACAACTCAAAGAAAAAAATACTAGAGAAATCTGGGGTATTGAACTAGATGAAAAATCTGCTGAAATTGCCAAACAAAAACTGGATAAAGTATTTGTTGGTGATGTAAATAGTCTAATGGATAAATTGCCAGATAAT
>MFYY01000221.1:314-11944 GCA_001787855.1 Candidatus Riflebacteria bacterium GWC2_50_8
TTGTTCTGGCTCAAAAGATTGAGCAGTCAGCTACAGTAATATTTGATCGCCTTAAAGAAGCAGCCGGTAAAATAAAAGACACACTCTGGGATTGGAGTTTTTAGATGCCAGAATTTAGAAAAAAGCTGACCAGTCGCGAAATTGAGACAGGTATTCTGACATGGTCTGCAGACTACGATGCGCAGCTGCGCGCGGTGATTCCAGCCACGCTGGTCTTTGACGTAATCTGCGATGGCCAGGAATTTGCGAATCTCTCTGTAGAATGGGAAAAGCGCAGCCTTTTTATTGGCGAGCCTCTTTCGATGGCTGCCGCTGATTCAGAAATTGTGCTTACCGGTTCGCGCGACAAGGGAGCACAGATTAACTGCCAGATATTCGCGCCACAGGAAAAAATGGTGATCAGAAAGCGCCTGTCACATCAGGAACATAATGGGCGTTATCTCAAGTGGTTTGCCCGCGAAGATGAGCTTTACACACGACTATTTACCAGCCGCGAAAGTTTCGTTGTCGAAATTGCCGGAAAGCGCTTCAAAGGTCGTATTCCTGACTTTGAACGGCGGAAGCTGATGATCGGCGAATTGTTGCGCGGGTTTTCGCCTGGTGATGATCTGCTTATTCACTGGCACCACGCCAGAGATGAGTCAATACTGGTCATTGAGCGTGAAGATGGCACTGGCAGGGCTCAACCTGACGGGTCGACACCGCTGCGTGCTCTGGTGGCCAGACTGCTGTCGCGGCCACTGGGCGAATTCAACGAGGGTGAGGTCAAGGGATTGATCGTTCTGCTCGAAGAAAATAAGAAGCTCTGGGAGCGTATCACCAACTTCCAGGAAGAGAACCGCCGCCTCAAGGAACAGGTAAACATGCTTGAATCACTGTTCGAGCAATTTACTTCGAACAGCTTTTTCAACTCGAAAAAAGAGTTTGAGTTGTGGGTTGCTGAGCATTCCTCGATGTTCGAGAAGGGCATGCGCGTCATTCATCGCAATTATACAGTTAACATGCCGGGCGGACGAAAACGCCGAATTGATTTGCTCTGCCAGGACAGAAAAGGCGTGCTGGTAGCCATACAGGCTCTTTTTAGTCCAGATCCGGCGCAGGTCAACGAGGCGCTTGAGCTTATCGATCACCTGCGCGCAAACATTGGGGCATTTGGCAGCGAATTGACTGAGGGTCAGTTCAAGGCGGCCGGCATCAGGGGCATGGTGATAGCCAACTACGAAAAAACCGACCTGGTTGAGCAGTGTCTGCAGAAACAGGTTAAGCTCTGCCTGGTAAAAAGTGGCTGTCTGATAGATTTACTGGAGTAACGGTCAAGTTGAAAAAAACAAGCGATAACTGGTTGAACGATCTGAGGAAAGAGAGGCTGCAGGGCTCGTCACGAAACCCCGGTGCAGCCGCCCTGATGTCGTTTTTCATTATGGGTATGGGCCAGATTTACGCTGGTCATATCGACCGCGGTATAGCGCTGATGGGCTTTTATTTTTCGGGTATCTTTGCAACATACAGCCTTTACACCAATGGACTGCTGTATGAGGCTCTGTTTCCATATCTTGGTGCTCATCTGCTGGTGATGTGCTGTTACATCGCCTCTGTCTTTTTTATTTTGTTGTGGATATACAATATAAAGGACGCTTATTATCTGTCGCTGTTTTCAAGCTTCAGAGACTGGTTTGAGGTAGAGCGTGTTCTTTTGCCGATGCTTAAGGAACAGCAGGCAAGCTTGCTGACGGGTCCTACTGTCAACGCCGACCTCCTCGAAGACAACAGCGAAGACTACGAACCGGCGCACAAATCTCCTTCTGCGACACCGGTCTTTGCTGGTGAAGCAGATGCTGACGAGGGGGTTGTCGGCGCCGACGCTACTGTCACCGCTCGTGATGCAGACGCTGCTGCCGTTCCTTCGCCGGCCGATGCAGAAGAGGCCGATGTGCTGGAGTTTCGCATCGATCGCAAAACTCAGCCCAAAAAACTTGAAAAAAGGCGCGAAGAAGAAAAGTCCGAGGCGGCCCATGTGGTTTCGGGGCGAGATTTTGAAGCAGTGGGCGCTTATGGCAGTTCATGGCGACTGTATGCCGGTCTCGTTGTTATCTTTGTGCTGATCGGCATCTGGTTTAACAATCGGCAGGTTGCCAATATTGCCAGGTCAAACTCTGACTCGATCACTTTGTTTACAGTTTCTGCCGATCTTGGCAAAACGACAGAGACTGGCGTTACTAAACCCGGCAGTCAGCATTCTGCTGTCGCATCCGGATCTTCTTCTACGACTCTTCTCACCGATTCAAGCGGAGTGCCCGGTAGCAATCTGCTGGCAGATGCCGAAAACAATGTCCAGCAGCCTGGTCAGCAGCAGGTTCCTGCCCAGGAAGACAGCGACAGTGTTTCTGCTGTTGCATCTTCTGTCGCAGATGCCGCAGATGTCGAAGAGCAGCCAGTTGCAAAACCCGAAGAACCGCCGTTCATGCGCGGTCTTGAACTGGTGCGCAATGGCAGCGCCGATGAGGCCGCTATTCTTTTTGAAGATGACCTGAAGCGGGCCGAACCAACGGAAGACAGCTGGAAAGTTGTTCTGAACACCTTTTATCGCCTTGACAACAAAGTTGCCTATGAAATGAATCTGCGCCGCTATCTTAAAAAATACAGCAACGACGCTGCAGCCTGGTTCAATCTTGGTAAATTGCTCTATGACCGTAACGAACTTGTGCAGGCTGCCCAGGCTATTGCCAGCGGTCTCAAGGCCGAGCCGGACAATGTTCGTGGCAACTTTTTGCTGGGCTCGATCTATAACGATCTTAAACTCTATGATGACTCGGCTACTTATCTGCTGCGTGCCGTAAACCTTGAACCTTTGAATATCGAGTTTAACAGACAGCTGGCGCGAGCTCTCGCCGCCACTGGCAGGCCGCAGGAGGCCGTTAAATATTACCAGCGGGTCAATAGTCTGGCACCTGAAGACAAAGAGGCCAGGCAGGCGATTGCGGCGGCTCGTCCCGAAATGGCTATGGCGTTTAGCGCTGACGACACCGATGATAACCAGGTGCTTGTTGTAATGGGTAAGAGTGAGTCCAGACTTATTGAAAAGAATCGGGAAGAAGCTCCGCTGCAGCAGACTGGCAAAGTTCTCTATGAAAGTCAGGATGCTGGTGATGCTGTAGATGATGTTTCTGATACCATCGTGGTGCAATCTGTGCCGGATGCACAACCGCAGATCGTCGAAATTAAGACGCCGATTGTCCAGACTCCAGAGGCAACAACGGTTCCACCTATTCCGCAAACACAGCCTGAGCCGGCAGTTGTAACCCCTGTCGCCACAACCACGCCTGTAATTGCTGTAAAGCCAGAGGTGATGGCAGCAGTTGTGTCTGCGACTGCGACAGAAAAGATTCCGGATGCCACTGTCGAAGGAAGTTCCAAGGGTAGCGGCCTCTCTGATCGTGAAGCCGGAACAGATAAACCTGATCCCAGAAAGGACGATTTGCGCGATGCAATTGCTATGGCTGCAGATACCAGAAACCAGTCATCGCTCAAAGCCAGTCGCATTGAAGAATTCAGGCAGAAAGGTTCTTATGAGTTTTCACGAGGCAATTGGGAAGCTGCTCTGCCACATTACCTGAATATTCTCAAAGAGAAGAAAGATGCCCAGACTTACGATATCGTCAGTCTGATTTTTGAGAAACTGTCGATGAATCATGACGCTTTTGACGCGATAGAGCATGCTTACAGGCTTGGAATGCGAGATTCATCGACCCTGGCCAAACTCGGTAGACTGGCCGAACTCAACGGAGATTTCAAGAAGGGTGAATATTACCTTTATCATGCTTTGCAGAAAATCCCGCATCGTGTTGACCTGCGTATAAGATATGCCAGATGCCTCGAAGCAAACGGCAGAGAGCCTATTGCATTAAAAGAACTCGAAAAGATAGTTCGGGCAAGCGGTGATTCTTATGCGGTCAGAAGGCGTGCCGAACTTGAAATGCAGAGAATTAAAAGCAGAAAATAGTAACAGCAACAGGAAAAGTTAATGCCAGAATCATCACTAGACGCACTAGCCCACGAACTCGACGTTTTTCGCAGTTCAATGCAGCAGCTGCAGAAAATCGTTGCCGAATCACAGAACAAACAGGCCAGACAGGGCGATCTCGTCGCCAGTCTTGCTGATCTCGAAAATGTTTTAATTGCAGCCTCAGCCACCATGACTCCGCATGTCTCTGAAATGGCACGTTCGGTATTCAAAAAACTGCAGGCTTCGCTGGGAGTTTATTCGCAGCCTGAGGACAATGAATTGTTGCAGGTGTGTGCGCGGCTGAATATTCAGGGTGACTCTATTCTCAAGCGGGTAACCGCTCTGCTGCGGATCATGAATTCTCCTGCTAACGCTAATGGGATCATTCTTGCTCAGGAAGAAGAGCGCAAGCGTATTTCGCGTGAGATTCACGATGGCCCGGCGCAGACCCTGGCGAGTCTTACCATGCGTATTGACTACTGTCTTGAACAGCCAGGGCTTCCGGCACCTCTTGTCGATGAACTCAAGGAACTGAAAGAATCGGTTATCAGAAGCCTCAAAGATATCAGGCGCTTCATTTTTGATCTGCGGCCGATGGCTCTTGATGATCTCGGATTGTTGCCGACGCTTGAACAATTTATCGGCGGTTTTAAGAATCGCACAGGCGTTGCGGTTTATGTTGACACTGATGGTGAGAGAGAGTTTCTTGGCGGTGAGAAAGAACTCGCTGTTTTTCGCGTAATTCAGGAAGCGACCAATAATGCGCTGAAGCACTCAAACCCTGATTC
This sequence comes from Candidatus Riflebacteria bacterium GWC2_50_8, assembly GCA_001787855.1. Taxonomy (GTDB): domain Bacteria; phylum Muiribacteriota; class Ozemobacteria; order Ozemobacterales; family Ozemobacteraceae; genus Rifleibacterium. The sequence goes on from MFYY01000221.1 coordinate 5,106, forward strand.
AGTGCATATATTTCTTAAGTTTGACGCCAAAAAGCAGCGACTGTCCGTGGTCATAAAAGATGATGGCAACGGATTCGATGTTGTTGAGACGAGAAGGATCTATGGCAACCTGAAGAAACTCGGCCTGATCAGCATGGAAGAGCGAGTAAGGCTGTCAGGCGGTGAATTTACCATCGTTTCTGACTCTGGCACCGGCACTGTCGTGTCGTTCTGGGTTCCGTTGGGTTGATGAGGTAAAAGCATTGCCAAGAAGCCTGCAGGGAAAGTTCATCCTGATTTTCATCGCTCTGGTGATTGTCACCAATGGTCTTTTTGCCGTGGTCGGCTTTTCGCGCGAGAACATTTATACCGCTAAAGAGGCTGTCGAAGCAGCAACTTTTCTGGGAAACATCCTGCAACGTCCGGCTACAGCCTATTTTGACCATGGTAATCCTGATATTCTCGACAGGGTAGTCAAATATCGTACCGGCATTTCCATGCAGCTTAAGGTAACCTTGTATGATACCAACTGGTGGCGGCTCTGGGGCGATGAAACCCGTATCTCTCCCGAAGGTTTTCCTGATATTCAGAGGGTTAATCATGGCCTGCAACTGAATGGCAGCGGCATTATCGATAGCGAGATGCTGTTCCCGCTGATTGCTGATGGCAGGGTTCTGGGTGCCATTGGTATCGGTATTCCGCGCGCTGACCTGATAAGAGTCCGTAATACCGGCAGTGAGTTTACCCTTATACTTATACTTGGCTGCATTATCGGCATGTCTTCTGCCGTGCTTCTGTCACGCTCGCTGCTTGAACAGCTTGAACAGCTGACTGACGCGATCGATTCCTTCGGCAAGGGCGACTATTCGGTTCAGGTTGTCAGCAACGGCACTGGCGAGATCAAGGATCTGGCTGACTCATTTAATCGCATGGCTTTAACCGTTCAGGATACATTCAGAGAAAATCTGCAGCGCAATCGCGTCATCGACGAAAAACTGCAGGAGCTGTGGGAAATCTACGAGCTGACCCGCAATATGAGCCTGAGTGTAGAGTTCGGCGTTATCCTCGAAAAGTTTCTTGAAAAGGCTCAAACTCTTTCATTCAGTTGTTGTGGACAGATTGTTTTGCAGAACAGATACAGTCAGAAACTCGAGGCGGCAGTTTCGAGTGAAAAGCTTTTGACTGTGGCACATCACGAGGTTTATGAGAATGCATTAAACCGCTGTTTTCTTGACGGAACGTTTGTTGAGGCCGAAGTAGAGAGCAGTTCCATGATTTTTGTGCCGTTGATTGCTGCGAATCGGGTCAAGGGAATTCTGTTTCTCAGCAAAAACGACCGTCATGGATACTCTGACGGGGTTCGTCGTTTTCTTGAGACCATTGCGCCGGTCGCAGCGTCATTGATCGAGAACGCCTCGCTTTATGAAGAACTTGCGATCTGGAATCAGCACATGAAAAACATTCTGGCGAGCATAAACTCAGGACTTTTTGCCGTAGACCGCCGGGCGCATTTCATTGTTAATAACGATCAGCTTCGCAATATTACAGGAACGGGCAGTTTCAGTTTTGTTGGCGCAAGTCTGAAGAACTTTTGCGATCAGATACCTGATCAATGCTTTGCAGCTGAGCTTGCCACCACTGTTGAGAATTATCTGGGCCGGATCTTTGTAAAGGAGTCCGAAGAGTTGCGGGTTTGTAAGGAGTTTGAGATAAGCGTGGGCTCTGATAAGAGAGTTGTTGAGATATTATTGACACCACTTTACTCTGACACAGACGTTCGTGGTGCCGTCACTGTCATCAATGACATCAGTGAACAGAAAAATCGTGAACAGCAGATGGTAGAAACCGAAAAGTGGGCTGTGCTCGGTCGTCTGGCCGCTTCGGTGGCCCATGAGATCAGAAACCCGCTGGTGGCAATTCAAAGTCTTGTAGAAATTATCGGCGACGAAGTTCATGGCGATCTCAAAGAACATGCCCGCGTCGTTCTCGGCGAGGTGTATCGTCTTAACCGTGTTGTTGCCGAACTTCTCAGCATGGTGCGACCCGAAAGAGCAAATTTGCGCTTATGTAATCTGAAGGATATAATAAATGAAATGCTGCTGCTGGTCAGGCACGAAGCGGCCCGCAGTAACGTCAGGCTGGTCATCAATTTTCCTGAAAATATTCTGCAGATCAATGTTGATGCTGAAAAAATCAAACAGGCGATTCTCAATATTCTTCTGAATGGCATTCAGGCGATAAAAGATGGGGGACAGATCGAGATTGGCCTGGCTGAGTCTGAAGGCAAGCTTCACATCTCAGTCACCAACAATGGGCCTGAGATCCCTGCGGAGCTGAGAGAACGAGTGTTTGAACCGTTTTTTACGACTAAGCCCAGTGGCACGGGCCTTGGACTGGCGATAACTCGCAAGATAGTCGAACTGCATGGCGGTCGAGTAGAGCTTGATTCCGCTGCTGGCCGAACAGAATTTAGAATTATACTTCCATATGGAGACATAAATGGTCAGGCCGACAGATAAAAAGGGCAGAAAGCCGTCTATTCTGCTGGTAGACGATGAAGCTTCGGTTTTGTATACACTTGAGGCGGTTCTCAAGCCGGAAGGGTATCAGGTTGCGCGAGCATCATCTGCTGAAGAGGCTTACGTGCTGTTTCAGGCCGAGAGTTTTGATCTGGTGATCACCGACCTCACCATGCCCGGAGATTCAGGTATGACGCTGCTCGAAAAGCTTCTTGTCATGCGGCCAGGAATTCTCGTAATCATGATTACTGCTTATGGCTCAGAAGCTGTTGCTGTCGAAGCAATGAAGCGTGGTGCCTATGATTACATGCCAAAGCCTTTCTCAAACGATGAGTTGCGTTTGACGGTCAGGCGGGCTCTTGAAAAAGTTTCTCTGCGTGTCGAAAATCAGCAGCTCAGGCAGCAGTTGCGGCAGCGCGAGGGGCTTTCCGCACTGATCGGGGCAAGCGAATGCATGCAGAATATTTATGACCTTATTGAAAGAGTTGGTCCGAACGATGTTACCGTGCTGATAACCGGAGAATCCGGAACTGGCAAGGAATTGGTGGCAAACGCAATTCACAGTCACAGTGAAAGGCGCACCAGTCCTTTTATTCGAGTTAACTGCGCTGCCTTACCAGAAAACCTTATTGAAAGCGAACTTTTTGGTTATGAACGTGGCGCCTTTACCGGTGCAGTCAATCGTCGCCTTGGCAAGTTCGAAATCGCTGATTCCGGCACTATTTTTCTCGATGAAATTGGCGAGATGAGCATGGCCACCCAGACCAAGATTTTGCGCATACTGCAGGAACGTGAGTTTGAGCGTGTTGGCGGCAATCATACCATTCAGGTTGATACCAGAGTCATTACCGCAACCAACAGAGACCTGGTTAAAGGCATTGCAGATGGCTCATTCAGAGAAGATCTTTATTACAGGCTGAATGTTATCAATATTCATCTGCCTCCTTTGCGCGAGCGTCTTGGCGATATTCCCTCGCTGGTCGACTCTTTCGCACGAAAATACGCTGACAAACTCGGCCGCAAATACGAAGGGTTTTCTGACAGTTTCATGGGCCGCCTGATGCAGTACAGTTGGCCTGGAAACGTTCGCGAGCTGCAGAACCTTATCGAAAAAGTCATTATTCTTGAAGATGAAAATGTTTTTCAGAACGATTCCATCCGCTTCTCAATGCGATCTAAGCTTGAAAACGAGAAGTTCATTGAGGACGGTATGATGGCGATGAGATACAAGGAAGCCAAAGACCTGCTGCTCAAAACCTTTGAACGCAAATACTTTGAAGGACTTCTTGAAAAGGCCGCTGGCAATATGTCAGAAGCCGCCAGAATTGCCGGCATGCACCGCAAAAATCTCTATCTGAAACTCAAGGAACTTGGTATCGAATAATCTCTGCGCCGTGCCGACGAAATCGCTATGGTCAGGGAGTTCCCTCGGAAACTGTTTTTAGATAGAAGCTGCAGGTAGTGCCTTGATTCTCGCGAGATTCGATGTGGAGGCTGGTGCCATGTCCGATCAGAATCTTTTCGCAGATGGCCAGCCCGAGCCCAAGACCGCTGGTAGGGCGGGTGTCTGATTTGGCAACTTGATAGAATGGCGTTTTGATTAATTCAAGCTTGTCGTCAGCTATTCCGCATCCACGATCAATGACCATTACTTTTACCGTCTGCGGTGAGTGCTGGCAAACCTCAATCATGACAGTTGCGCCGGTGGGCGAGAACTTGATCGAGTTTTCGAGCAGGTTGCACATTACCCGGTGAATAAGCTCCGGGTCGAAAACCACTGCCGGCAGATCTTTTTCGTAATTGCTCTGTAGTGTTATGTTACGGCTTTCAGCTATTGGTCGCATTGAATCTACAGTATCGTTAATTCTTGGTGCCAGTTTCTGGTGAACCAGGTCGAACATCAGCTTGCCGGCTTCCATTCTGGCAAAATTAAGAATTGAAGATATCATGGAATTCAGATGTGAGGTGTTTTTGAGCGAGATTTGCACGGCCTTAGCCTGTTTCTCGGTCAGTGGTCCCATTTTTTCACTGGCGATGAGATCAAGATATCCTTTGATTGAGACCAGAGGCGTTTTTAGCTCATGGCTGAGAGTGGCCAGAAACTCTGATTTGAGGCGGTCTACTTCTTCGAGCTTTTTTAAATTGGTGTCTTTTTCGGCAAGCTTCTCGGATAGTTCTTTGGCCAGACGCTGGGTATACCTGGCATTGACCGCCGTCAGCGTCATGAACGGCTCAAGACCTGGGTGACCATCATAAGCTCTGAACACAATAATGTAGGTTTCGGGCGAACCTTTGTCATTGGTGAACTCTATGTCGACAAACACAGGACTGACCGACATCGCCCCGGTGGCTTGAATTGAATTCAGCAGTTGTCGACAATCGGCATCCTGCCACAACCTGTCGACTGCAGCCATTGATGATGGGTTTTTCGGCGAATCGGGATGCAGCAAAAAAACATTTCTAAAGCTGTTGTTGGTAACAATTATCGATAGATCGGGCTTGAACATGACGGTAGGAAAGTTGGATTCCTTGAAAAAGACTGTCATCAGTTCCTGGATTGTTTGTACATTGTCAGATTCAGGTTGGCTTTGGGCGCGCACTGAAGAGGCGGCAATGATGATTGCCAGTAATACCAGAGCGAACAACAGGCTGGGCATCAATCATTCCCCCGGGTCTCACCTGGCTCAGTCGCATCGTTTTCAATTAGATTCTGCAGTTCCTCTGTTTTTCCGGTTTCCTGATAGAACAGTTTGAGGCTCTCAAAACGCTCTTTGCGAAGACTCTGCCACTCAACCGGACATTGATTCCAGGCAATTTCCAGCAGTTGCCTGGCTTCGTCGAGCCTGCCCTGTTTCCAGTACAGACTGCCCAGGCTATGGGCTACCATCAGAAGGTCTGATAGCGGTGGCGGTTCACTTCGTCTGATATTCTGATAGGCGTCTTCGAGCAGGTTTTCAGCTCTTTCAAGGTCCTGATCAAGTCGGGTGAGTATGTAGCCAACAGCGTTCATCAGACGTGGATTTTGTGGCGACTTTTCGAGCGCCTTTTCAAAAAGTTCGAGCGCCCCGGTATAGTTGTTCTTGCGCGAAAGCAGCATTCCTTGCAGGTATATATAGTCGACGTTGTCTCTTAGCTCACTCTTTATCTGTTCTAGATAAGATTGACACTTTTCAAAATTGCCGCGGCTGGCCATCAGAGCAGCAAGATTGAGTCTGATCCTGTCGGCTGCTTCTCTATCACCGCGATTTGGCGGTATAAGCAGCAATCCTTCTTCAAACATATTCTCGGCTTCACTATGTTTACCTTCCATCAGCAGAATCCGGCCCAACAGTTCGTAGACTTTTGGAGCATGATCCCATTGCAGGCTCTTAAGAGCATACTTGTGCGCCTCGAGGATCTGTCGGCGTTCAAATAATATTCTGGCCAGCTCAAAGTTTGAGTTGAAGACATTTGGCACCATTGAATCAAGACGTTTCAAAATATCCTGAGTCTCTTCGAGGCGGTTTTGCTGCTCCAGACTCAAAGCCAGTCCGTAGTGTGCCTTGAGCGACTGAGGATTAGCCTGTATGGCCGTTTCGAAGGCATTTTGACTCTCAGCAAAATTCTGGTTGCCGAGCAGCTTTTCGCCGAGCGCTAGATTGACCTGTTCCCGATGATAGGCGATCTGAAAGTTGTAGGCGGTAAACACATACATGGCCGGCAGGCAGATAAACACCAGCGAAAGAAATGAAAACCGGCGTTTCCACACGATGTCGCGAAGGCATGTTGAAAAGTGGAGGCTGAACACGACAACCATAAATGCCAGTAGGGGCAGGATTGAAGCGCTGCTGTTGAAAAGCCCATTAAAGGCAAATGTGAACATGGCAGCCAGTGTGATTTTGGTCATATTGGCTGGTTGCGCAGGTGTGCTGTTGCGTGAAAAAATTATGAACAGGTTGTGCAGTCCGAAAGTCAGAATTGCGAAAGGAAAAGCATAAAGATAAGCTTCTGCGCCGATAAGCCCGCATGCAAAAACGATTGTGGCGATTACAATTGCCGCCAGAGCCAGGCTCCATGAAAGGTCGTCGTCGGCAAAAGTTTTATCCTGTTCAACATTTGGCTCCCTGGACTCGTTGCCGATAAGATCGTCGCCCTGCTGATTCTTGAACCTTCGCCAGGTGCCGCAGCCATAAGCAATTGCAAGAATGCTGCATATGGCAAACAGTCCGAAAAAGCCAATTTCTCCAAGCAGGGTTACCGGCCAGGAATGGGGGTCATCGTTAAATATTTTTATGCCAAGCGCTGAGCCGACAACTGGTCGCTGAATTGGCATCAGATAAGGCGCCGCGCCTGGGCCCAGGC
>MFYY01000221.1:11955-12097 GCA_001787855.1 Candidatus Riflebacteria bacterium GWC2_50_8
TTCTGCAGAAATATGGCGTAACCCATCTGCCAAAGAATCATTCTCGAGATGACCGGGTAATCAGCATAAGTAAATTTGCTCCATGATTCCCATGGATAGGTTGATGTCGCGTAATAAACCAGGCCATGCGCCATGGTCAGAA
>MFYY01000222.1:0-12052 GCA_001787855.1 Candidatus Riflebacteria bacterium GWC2_50_8
CTTAGCGCCAGAGACAGCAAGGGCGCGGTTTCTGCGTCGGCCACATTGCAGGTTATCGTAAGTAACACCGGCCCAGTTATGACAATCGCTAGCCCGGCCAATGGGGCAGCCGTTGTTGCGAGTCAGCCGTATGCAATCTCGGGAAGCGGCGTCGGTGTGACCGGCACTGCTGTATCGGCTTCAACCATGTTGTGGGAGCTCTCGAACGGAGTTGCTACTTCTACTATTGCTTCACAGACTGCAACTTTTAACTATACATTTAACGAAACCGGTGAGTATGTGCTGACTCTCACAGGCAAAGACAGCGCCAACAAGACCGGAACTACTCAGGCAAGGTTCACGGTGAACGCAACCCCGAGTGCCGAAATTACAATGCCGGCATCAGGAACCAGATATGATCTTGCCGCAGAAATCACTTTTGACGCAAATCTAACTGACCGCCCAGGCGAAGAGTCATATCTTATCGCCAGCTGGGCCTCTTCAATTGACGGCCATATGGCTTCTGGAGTTCCGCCGCTGAATTATTCTGATCTTTCGGCTGGCTCGCATGTGATCACCTGCGAAGCCATCAATACCCGCTCAAAGCTCTCAACCAGCACCAGCACCATGATTCTGGTGAATACCCTGCCGGTCGGCACACTGACCTTTGACCTTACCGAGCAGTATGCCACTGCACCTGAAGGTATTCCGGTGTTTTTGTCGACGAATTCTGCAATGAACATAACTATGACGATGACTGCCACCGACACCGAAGATGGTGCATTGACCGGTGCCAGCATCGAGTGGTTTTTGAAAGACGGCAATAATGAGATTGCTCTTGCCACCGGAAAAGACGTTACCAGAGCCTTTTCTCCAGGGCTTCATAATGTTGTGGTGAGAGTTTATGATTCGTTCAGGCCCGACTTTGAAGATCAGGCCAGCGCGACATATAACACGAGCTTTTATGTCTGGCAGAGTAGAATACTCGCTCTGGCTGACACCGACATCACATACATGCATGGCGAAGCATATAATTTGCACATGACGCGCTCCGGTGCGACGAAGCAGGTGAAGGAATATAAGGTAGAAACTGGCCTGAACCCATATTTTTCTGAGATAGCCAGCAGCAGTCTGGCATCATTTACAACTTTGGCCAGTGCTTCAGTTCTTTATGACAGTGATAAGTATCTGACATTAGGTGTTGCTGGTGGCAACAATAGGTTGTCGACCGACTCGGCGAATTTGTATGATCTTGGCGCTGGCAAGCTTGATGGTGCAATAAGTGTGGCTTATTCAGGTGACCTAACCATGGCTTATCTTGCCTGTAATACCCGCCTTACCAAGTTCAACCCGGCAAATGGCGTATTTGAAGAAGACATAACGACGGCGGCTGGTAAAGTTTTTAATGGGCTGTATCGAATAAGAGTCGCTGACGGCGAGGTGTTTGCCGCTGATACTCTTAATGACAGAATTGTCAGATATCTTGAGCCATCGCTTGCCAGTCCGATTGTTACAGCTGCAACTGCTCCGACAGATGTTGCTGTTGTAAAACTTACTAACGGAGCATACGTGATGAGCTTGAGCAATATCACGGGTGTGAACCCGGTTACTGATGCCGGAAAAATCTCGATCAATCTTGTTACCGATTCGGGCAGCACTTTCCTGATGCGCTTTGGCGATGGAACAAGTTCGAATGCAGGTAAACTGAATGTTCCGCTGGCTGTTCATTACAACACTGGTGACCTGTTCATTCTGGAAAAACCAGGCGTTAACTTTCAGATTCATATGATTCGCAGCGGTATGAGTAACTGGTTGAGCGGTAGCAAGCTTGCTTTGTAATTAGTTAGGAATAGTGATCGGGCGGCTCAAATATTTGGGCCGCCCGCTTTGTTTTAGGATTTCAACACGTCCACACAGCTTCGGCAAGGCGATTACTGGCGCGCGGCATTGGCAGGCGCTGTCTGCTAATCCGTGTTTATCTGCGGACCCCGCGGTTCTGCCTGCTGACTTGTTGTCTCTCTGTGTTTCTGGGACTTTGTGCGAGGTATCTTCGCTTTGGTCTGCTGTCTTATGGCTTCTGGTTTCTTCTGTGCCTCTGCGGCTCTGCGTGAGGTATTCTGTCCTGCCCTTAGAGGGCGTCGCAGAATTCTCTGAACATGCGGCGGGCCTGGCGAATGATCTGTTCTTTGCGCAGATCGCCCTTGAGGCCGGCTTCACCGGTGAAGATGCCAAAATTGGCGTTCATCGGGTGAAAGTCTTTGTGGCCGTCATAGGTAATATACCTGAGCAGCGAGCCGATCATGGTTTCTGGTGGAAACACCACCGGCTCTTTTCCCTGAAGAATGCGCACGGCGTTCATGCCGGCAACCAGGCCGGTGGCGGCCGATTCAGTGTAACCTTCGACACCGCAGAGCTGGCCGGCGAAGAAGATGCGCGAGTCATTCTTGAGCTGCAGAGTAGGGGTGAGCAGTTTTGGCGAGTTGATGTAAGAGTTGCGGTGCATCTGCCCGAGTCTGACGAACTCTGCCCTTTCTAGGCCGGGTATCATTCTGAAAACCCGCTTCTGTTCGGCATGTTTTAAGTTGGTCTGAAAGCCTACCAGATTGTAAAGACTGGCGAGCAGGTTGTCCTGACGCAGCTGAACAGCTGCGTAGGGGCGCTGCCCGGTCGCTGGGTCGACAAGCCCGACCGGCTTCATTGGCCCGAAGCGCAGAGAATCAATGCCAGATTCGGCGATGATCTCGACTGGCTGGCAGGCACTGAAAAACTTTTTGCGTTCATCCTTCTCAAGTTTCGACAATTCGATGCGTTCAGCTTTAAGCAGTGCGTCTACGAATGCGAGATACTGTTCTTTGTTCATCGGGCAGTTGATGTAGTCGCCCTTTTCGCCCTCGCCATAGCGGTCGGCTTTGAACCCTACGTTCATATTGATGCTTTCGGTCGACACCAGCGGCGCAATCGCGTCGAAGAATTCGAGTTGCGACTGTCCCAGGCGTTTCTTGATGCTCTGCAAAAGAGCTGGCGAGGTCAACGGCCCGGTTGCAACGATAACCAGCCCATCGTCATCGGGGATCTCGGTTGCTTCGTCATTGACAAAATCAATCAGGGTGTGGCCTTTCAGGTAGCGCGTAATTTCGCGCGCAAAAGCTCCACGGTCAACGGCAAGGGCATTGCCTGCCGGCACGCGATACTTGTAGGCGACATCCATGAAATAGCTGCCGAGCAGGCGCAGTTCTTCCTTGAGCAGGCCTGAAGCACGGTCGGGAAGGTTGCTGCCGACCGAATTGCTACAGACCAGTTCGGCAAACTGGTCGGTGGTGTGGGCGCCAGTAGTGTGTTTCGGGCGCATTTCGATCAGGCGAACCGGGATCTGGCGGCGAATCAGCTGGTAGACAGCTTCGGTGCCGGCCAGGCCAGCGCCCAGCACAGTAATACCAATGGTTTTATTCTTCCTGATCGTCATTTTCAATGCCTTCCGGGACTAACTTGTATTTGCAGCCCTTGCCAGAACATTTGATGTATTTGCCGGCTTTTTTCGTGCTGTGCCAGACCAGTGGCGCGCTGCACTCCGGGCAGAGTTCACCGGTTGGTTTTGCCCAGGTGGTCAGGTCACATTCTGGATAATTCGAACAGCCGTAAAACAGCCGGCCGCGTTTTGATTTCTTTTCGAGCATTCTGCCGTTACAGCCGGCTTTGGGGCAGCCGACACCGATGTCTTTTACGATCGGGCGAGTGTTTTTACATTCAGGATAATTGGTGCAGGCAATGAACCGCCCAAATCGACCGGTGCGTATATGCATGGCAGCGCCACATTTCTCGCACTTTTCGTCGATCGGTTCGCTGTCGCCTTTTTCCTCGGTGCCGAACTGTTCGAGAAGTGCTGCAATAGCCATCGGGCCTTTGGGTACACCATTCGCGAACAGCAACAGCTCTTCTGGAATGTTTATCGTCGATTTGCAGGCCGGGTAGGCCGAGCAGGCGAGAAACTTGCCACTGCGGCCAAGTCTGACCACCATATTCTGCCCGCACTTTTCGCAGTTCATATCTGATGGTATCTGGACACGATCGATCTCAGTCTCGGCTCGTTTGAGATCCTTCAAAAAAGGCTCATAGAAGTCGGCCAAAACATGAACCCAGTCTACTTCGCCCTCTTCGATGCGGTCGAGGGAGTTTTCCATGCTGGCAGTAAAGCCGGGATTAATGATGTCGGCAAAGCAGGCCTCAAGTATGTGGTTGACCACGAACGCCGAGTCAGAAGGCTGCAGACGCCCCTCGCTCTTATGCACATAGCGGCGCTGCTGAATGGTGTCGACGATAGTGGCGTAAGTACTTGGGCGACCGATACCTTCTTTTTCAAGGGTTTTGATCAGCGAAGATTCACTGTATCTGGGTGGCGGTGCGGTAAAATTCTGCTCGCCGCTGACGCTGCACAGCTGCAGGTTTTCGCCCTCTTCGACCGGCGGCAGTTTCTGTTTGCCGTCAGTATCGATTTCATCTGGTTCATCTTCTTCGCGAGAAATCGCGTAAAGCGAGGTGAAGCCATCGAAAACCATAGTGGTGCCGCTGGCCTGCAGCAGGTTGTCGTTGACATCGACATCGATGGTGACGACCTTGTAGCGGGCTTCGGCCATCTGCGAAGCGACATAACGCTTCCAGATCAATGAATAGAGTTTGAGCTGTTCGGGCTTGAGCCAAGCCGCCATTTTTTCTGGCGTGCGCATGACCGATGTTGGTCTGATGGCTTCGTGTGCGTCCTGGGCGCCTTTCTTCATCTTGAAATGGCGGTGGCTTTTCAGTAGATAATCGCCGCTGTAGTTTTCCCTGAGATATTCGTCAAGCTCGGCAAGACCTTCTGGCGCAATTCGCACCGAGTCGGTTCGCATGTAGGTGATCAGGCCGACCTGGCCTTCTTTGCCCAGTTCAACGCCTTCGTAAAGCTTTTGCGCTACCGACATGGTGCGGCGTGGGGTGAAAGAAAACTTCTGGGCGGCTTCGGCCTGAAGAGTGCTGGTAATAAAAGGTGGCGGCGGGGTCTGTCGGCGCTCGCGGCTGTTAACAGCGGTTGCAGAAAGTTTTGCTTTCTTGATTGCTTCGATAATTTTGTCGGCGCTGGCTTTGTCAGGAACTGTGGTTTTTTTGCCGGCCTGTTTGACCAGCTTAACCTGAAATTTACGATTCCCGGCAGTTTTGAGTTCGGCGTCGATTGTCCAGAATTCTTCGGGAATAAAAGCGAGAATCTCTTTTTCGCGCGAACAGATCAGCGCAACCGCTACCGACTGAACACGGCCGGCAGAAAGGCCGAGGCAGACCTTCTGCCAGAGCAGAGGTGACAACTTGTAGCCGACGAGGCGGTCAAGAATGCGGCGCGACTGCTGCGCGTTAACCAGCGGAAAATCAATAGATCTCGGGTTCTGTAGAGATTTAAGCACGTCTTCGCGGGTGATCGAATTGAAAGTGATGCGGCATTCTGAGAGCGGATCGATGTTGAGCACATTGGCCAGATGCCAGCTGATTGCTTCGCCTTCGCGGTCGGGGTCAGGTGCCAGATAGATGCGGTCGACGGTTCGTGCCAGTTTCTGCAGTTTGAGAATGACTTCCTTGCGGTCTTTGACCACATGAAAATCAGGAACAAAGCCGTTTTCGGTGCTTACGCCAAATCGTGATGGCGGCAGGTCAATAACGTGACCCTTGCTGGCTTCTACGATGAATTCCTTGCCGAGAAATTTGGAAAGTGTTTTTATTTTGCCGGGTGATTCGACGATGATCAGGTTTTTGGTCATGGTGTCAGTGCAGTTCTATAGAGTGTGGTGCAAGGTCGGAGACTTCGCTTTCCATTTCGGTCATGGGCTTGGTCATCAGCACGATAAGTTCCATGCGGCTGGCTGAAACCTGGCGCATATCGTTTTTCCAGATGTATTCAAGTGCCTTTTCAAAATGCAGCTGAGAAATTATCCCGTCTTCGACGAGCTTGAGCATGAGCTGCTGCGCGTCTGGCGACAGGCGCACAGCTTCGGTGGCATGTAGATGTCTGATGCCACGGGGTTCTCCGGCCGCAGAACATTCGCGCTCGCTGACTCTGACGATCGGGTCAACACGTGAAGTAAGCATGGCTACAAGGTTCATGGCGGTATCAATGTCATCGAGGCGATAACCCTTTTCGAGCAGTTTGCTGACAATCGGGTCTTTTTCATCGATCCCACTGGTCTCGATACGTTTTATAACAATATTCATAATTTTCATTATGTTTGTTAACGGGCTTTTAATGTTGTTCATGGCCTACCTTTTAACGATGCTTATTTCTAGTCTGGTATGTGTTTCCCTGAAGTTTTACCAGATAATCTCTCATTTCGAGCTGCAAAAGTAAAGAAAACAATCTGTCGCGTGGCCAGCCTGACTCAAGTAACCTGTCTATAGATACAGGCTCACTGGCCAATGCGGCAAGTAATTTTTTTTCTTCATCAGTAAGATCATCAAAATCGTCGATTTTTTCAAGATTTTTTTTCTCGGGTAATAATTCGGCGTAATGTTCGATGATTTCGTCTGGGCTGGTAACCAGTGTTGCGCCTTCTTCAATAAGGCTGAGTGTGCCTTCTGAAGTGCTGCTGCCGCTGATGCCGGGAAGGGCGAAAACTTCGCGGTTCTGCTCCGCCGCGAGTCGGGCGGTGATAAGCGATCCGCTGCGCGCACTGGCTTCGACGACCATGGTTGCAAGGCACATTCCCGATATAATGCGGTTGCGCACGGGAAAATGCCAGGGCCGGGCGATAACGCCAGGCGGATACTCAGAGATGATCGCGCCTTTTTTGAGAATGGCGTCGCGAATACGGCGGTTGCCGCGCGGGTAAATGACGTCGGGGCCGTTGGCCAGCACCGCGACCGTGGTGGCGTCTGCTTCGAGGGCGCCGCGATGCGCATGCGTGTCTATACCCAGCGCCAGGCCGCTGACGATAGTGAAGCCGGCTTCGGCGAGGCGAAAAGCGAAGTCGCGGGCAAGGTCATAGCCCATCTGGGTGCCATTGCGCGCGCCAACTATGGCGAGCGCTGGTGCCGACGGGTTGCTGATCTCGCCCTTGATAAAGAGCACCGGCGGTGAATCCGGAATCTCGCGCAGCAGCGGCGGATATTCAGCGTCGTCGAAACAGATCATCCGCGTTTCTTTCTGTTCGAGCAGTTCAGATGAGCATATCGGCTCCGTTCTGGCGGCCGTAGCCAGAAAACGTTCGAGTCTGATGTTGTCCCAGCCTTTAACCTTGAGAAGTTCGCCTTTGCTGGCGGTAAATGCGCGCAAAGGGTTGCCAAATTCCTGAAGAAGGCCGGCTCTGATTGTCGAGCCGAGCCAGCTCATGTTGGCCAGCTGCAGCCAGGCTTTCTGCTGGCTCGCGGTTTTGCTCTGACGCGCGGGCTCAGCCATAGAACATCGACTCCTTGGGGCTCTTGATCTGTTTTATTGCCTTCTTGCACCAGAAAACAAGTGTCTCGTCGGTAGACTCAGCGGAAACCTGGGTCAGGCGGGACAACGAGTCGATGCCGGCCCCGACCAGAGACTCAAGTGCCAGGCTTTTAACCGAGCTATGCTCGCTGGCAAACAGTTCGATAAAGAGATCTGGCTTCTCCTGTGCCATTTCGGCCATGGTTCTCTTTATTGTGCGCGCCTCGCGCTGGTCTTTGGCTTTACTTGAATGGTTCATCAGCGTAAGAATATCGGGCGTGCTGTTCATGGTGCCGAATGACTTTATGGCAGCGAGCCGGACTTTCAGCGACTGGTCAGCCAGGGCATCCTGCAGAATCGCCCGGGTCTTTACTCCCGGAAAGCTGCCGAGAGCCTCAGCTGCCGCAGATCTGACGTTATCGTCGGTATCTTCGAGAAGCATGATGATATGATCGACTCCGCGTTCTTCGCGAAGTTCAGCAAGGGCCTTGGCAGCATTGCTGCGCAACTCATTGTCATCGCCTTCGATGCACTTGATAAGTTCCTGATAGACCTTGCTTCCGAGCTTGTCGAAGGCCTGTTTGACGCTGCGATGCACATCGGTGTTGCGGTCGGAAAAGCTTCTGATCAGCGGAATCATCGCGCGCTGATCGCCGGTGCGGCCAAGGGATATGGCGGCGTAAGTGCGCACCCATTCACTGTCATCACGCAATGCCAGTATGAGAGGGTCTATAAGCTCTGGAGAGTCGATCATTCCGGCGGCCTGGCATGCGCACAGGCGCAATTCCGGATCGCCTTTGCGCATCGATTCAATAATGCGCGGAAGAAAGCGTTTGCCGACTTCCTTGATAATGTAGCCGATCCAGTAGCGGATATCTTCATTGTCGCGGGTAACATGTCTTATTATATCGTCGATTGGAAGGTTTTCGAGACGACAAATGCTTTCGGCAGCAGCTTTGCGAACGCTCCACACTTCGTCGGCAAGTGAGTTAACCAGCGACCGGGCCACGGCCGGGTCAAAAGAAGTGCCGAGCGCCCGGGCAGAAAAGTAGCGAATCTCGCGATTTGAATCTTTCAGTGCGCGGACAAGATAGGGAACTCCCGGCTCGCCGACGCTTTCGAGAATTCTGGTTACCCAGTAACGAACGTCGTCGTTCTGGCTTTTAAGCGCTTCAGCAATCTTGTCGACGCCGCGCTCGCCAATTTCGGTTAAAGCGTAGGCGCTGCTGCGTCTGACGTTCCAGTCAAGGTGTGACAAGCCGGTAATCAGCACAGGAACAGCTCTCGGGTTGCCGATTTCGCCAAGCGTCGATGCTGCGAATGCAAGAATCTCAGGGTTGGCAAGCTTAAACAGGCGCATCAGCGGCTCTACAACCCGTGACCCGATCTTTACGATCGACTTGCGAATCAGAAAGCGATGGTTGTCGTCCATTTTTATGACTTCGTCAAACAGTTTCTGCAGCCCGCTGTTGCCACCCTTTACCAGGGCGCGCAAGCATCCGTCACGAATGTCGTCATTGGGTCCGCGCAGATATTCGAGCATTGGTTCGACGGCGTTTTCGCCGATCTCTGCCAGAGCCATGGTGGCGCTTTTGCGAATTGTCCAGTCCGGGTCGGCCAGCGACTCAATCAGCACCCTGATGACGCGCTTGTCACCAGATTCGCCGAGTGCCGCTGCAATAACGTAGCGTGTGCGCTTATCGCCGTTGCGCAGCGCGTCAAGCAAAAATCTCTGCGCTTTCGGGCCAAGCTTGCCGAGCGTTTTGATTGCCCAGAAACTTATGTCTTCATCTTCGGTGACTTTTAATACCTGTTGCAGCGGCGCTATGACGGCCTCTCCGTATTTAACCAGCGCGTCAGACGCTGACTTGCGAACGCGCCAGCGTTCATCGCCAAGGGCGCGCAGCAGCACGGTTACGCCCTGTGGCAGACGTGAACTGCCGAGAGCGGTGCAGGCAAAGTATCTGATTTCATCATTTGTGCTTTTCATGGCACGCAGAATGGCTGGTAAGCCCTTCTGGCCGATTTCGCCGAGTATCTGCAGTGACCAGTGCTGAACGTCCTGGTTGTAAGAGTTCAATGCTCCAGATAACACGGTTACTGCAGCATCTCCGTAGTCCTTGATCATGTCGGCTGCGGTTTTGCGAACTATCCAATGCTCGTCAGCCAGGCAGGTAACCAGGAACTGCAGAAGTTTTTCGTCTTTCTGTTCCTTGATGCGCTCCAGCAGGTCAAGTTTTTTGTCCTTTGAGGCAGCCGAGAATAGCTCTACATAATACTGATTGCTGCTGTTTTCCATGCTGTTTCCTTTATTCGATGTCGGGCGTTGTTGTGCCTGTATCTGGGGCAGCCGTTGCGCTGGCCGGTTGTTCAGGGATTTTCTGCTGGCCTGTAGCCGTATGCGCTGGTTCGTCAGTAAGTTCTGATATCTGTATGGTCAGTGCGTCGGGTCGGATTTTGACAACCTTGACATTGTCAGGAAGCCCGACCGGAGAGGTCAGATTGACTGTATAGCTGCCGGGTTTCATTTTTTCGATGTCGAGAATTATTTTCAGCTGGGCATTGCGAACCAGTTCGAGATCCTTGAGAAACCCTTCAACCTCAAGCGAATAAGATGCGACTGAAACCGACGTATGCTGGTTAGCCGTTTTTTTAAGCTCAAAAGACAGTCCTTCGTAGACCCTTGCTACTTTGACGTCAACCATTTCCACTTCGAGGACCGGCATTTCGCCTGAATGCAGCTTTACCCGATCAGGCAGCTCAAGTTTAACCGGCATAGACGCATTCTGGAATATTCCGGAAAGATCTACCGGCTTGAAACTCATATCGTTGAGGGTAGCCAGAATTTTTGCCGGGCCGCTGACGACAACTGTTTCAGGAGTCACCTTGAAGTTCTCAAGCTTCTTGCCTTCGGGAGCACGATTAATAAACATTGGCTTGGCAAGTGGCAGCGTTTTAGTGGGAAACCCTTGTTTGACCGTGATGTCGAGGGCTATCTTACCAGGATTCACCAGGATTTCATCGGTGCTGACGCCATTTTCGAGAAGAACTTTAACCGCATACTGGTCACTCAGTGAGTTTTTAATCTGGTCAAGGTTTACTTCTACAACACAGGCTGTAACACGGTCTATCAGGGTTTCAGGTCCTTCAAGTGTTACCTTGTCAGGGTTAAATCTTGGTTCGTCGGCAATATAGCCTTCGGCGGGCTGTCCCTGCGTTTCAATCTTGACGTCAAACTTTTTGCGGGTCAGCGGGATAACTTCGAGCTGCACCTGCGGCGGTGAAACAGAAACCACGGTGAGGCCAGGTGCCGCAATTACGCGTACCGGCAACTGCGCTCGACCCGGCCTTACGTTGTACAGGTCGACGGTGACCTGCACTCGACCGCTGCTGGAAAGAATAAAGTCGCGGCGGGTGCCTTCCATCTGCACCTGTACTGTCGGTTTTGCCGGAGATATGATTACCATTTCCGGGATATTGCGGTATTCGACTTCGGCTGGCAACGTGCGCCTTATCTGTGGCGGAATTACCAGATTTACGTAAATCCAGGCAAATACTCCGAGCAGTATTGATAGTATTTTAAGCCATATGCGGTTGTTCATTTGCGTGAAAACAACCTCCTGCTTCTGGTGACACGCGTAAAGGCCGCGGCTACCAGTTTTTGTACACGATCCATGGCCAGGCCGCGCGTAAGCTTGCCGCCCTTGGCCTTCGAAATCTGCCCGGTTTCTTCACTTACTACGAATACCAGAGCGTCGGTTATCTCGGTGATGCCGATTGCGGCGCGGTGACGAGAGCCAAGCTCTTTTGCCACCTCACCATGGTTGCTGGTTGTTGGCAAAAAACAGCTGGCGGCTGCGATTTTGTGACCCTGAATGATGACCGCCCCGTCATGCAACGGTGTAAACGGCATAAAGACAGTGCTGAGCAATTCAGATGTAATATTGCTGTTTAGCTGGATACCGTTATCAATAAAGTCTTTCAGGCCGATTTCCTGCTCGAAAACGATTAGGGCACCTATGCGCTTTTTGGCGCAGGCCTCGATAGTTTTGCAGATTTCTTCGGCCATTTCCGGAATCGATTCTTCGCCAACGGTCTGCTCACTTAAAAAGCGGCCTTTGCCGATGTCTTCGAGCGCGCGGCGCAGTTCAGGCTGAAAAATAACGACCAGTGCCAGAAAGCCTGTCGGCAGGGCGTTGGAAAGAATCCAGCTGACCGTATTGAAATCAAGGTCTTTGGTGATAACCAGCAGGACCAGAATGATGCCCAGTCCTTTGAGCAGGTTGAAAGCGCGGGTGCCTTCAATGAAAAGCAGAGTCCGGTAAATGCCGTAGCTGACCAGCATGATGTCAAAGATATCTATCAGCGAGATATCCTTGAAAATCGCCATCAAAAGGTTGAGGAAGTGTTGCAATGCTTACTCCAGGCTTGTCGCAATCTTCTGCATCAGTTCACGTGTTTTTGCCGATGGCTGACAGAGTGGCAAGCGTGCGAAGTCGCTCATCAGACCCCGATTAGCCAGCGCTGCCTTGGTCGGCAGGGGATTGGTTTCGACAAACAGACCATGGTGCAGGTCGAGAAGCTTGAAATGAATGGCGCGGGCCGTAATCCAGTCGCCGTTCAGCGCGGCATCGTTAAACTGTT
>MFYY01000222.1:12073-19145 GCA_001787855.1 Candidatus Riflebacteria bacterium GWC2_50_8
ATTATTGGCAGGTTCAGAGCGTCTTCGCCGGAAAGCAGCGCAAAGCCAGTCGGCGCGCGGCGGATAATTTCCATGGCCTGATCAAGATTGCCAGATGCTTCTTTTACCGCAACGATGTTGCTTACTTCGGCAAGTTCAAGAGTCGTGTCTGCGCTCATGTTACAGCCGGTGCGGCCGGGCACGTTATAAAGCACCAGCGGCAACCTGGTTTCGGCGGCAACCGCCTTAAAGTGCTGTTTCAAGCCTTCCTGAGGAGGTTTGTTATAATACGGTGTCACCACCAGAACAGCATCCGCGCCCAGTTCGGCGGCCTTCGCAGTAAGTTCGCATGTCGCCCGCGTATCATTGCTTCCCGTGCCAAACATTATCGCAATCTGACCGGCTGTCTGCTTCTTAACTGCCTGCATCAGCGCCTTTTTTTCATCAAAACAAAGCGTCGCCGACTCGCCAGTGGTGCCGCAGATAACAATCCCGTCAGTCTTTGCTGACAGATGCAGATCAACCAGTCTTGCGAACGCCGCAAAGTCAATCTGACCGTCCTGCAGGAAAGGAGTAACCAATGCTACCCATGAGCCCTTGATCGAATTCATCTTCATTTTTCCCCGTGAGAATATTGTATCGTTCGTAGCACTATACCATAGAGTCCGTCAATTGTGCCTTTACGATTTGAAAAAAATAAAAAAAATCTCGCATCTAAAATTCATTGTCGCTACATTGTTCAATTGACTTTGCCGACAGGTGGTTGTATTTTATGATCAACATGAACTCAGTACAAGAACATGCTCCGGTCGTGTTAACGCCGCTGCTCCTCTGCTGTCTGCCAGAAACAGATCAGCAGCCATATCAGGCGTTGACTTCGCTGCCGCCAATTTTCTCGCGACCGGAAATCGCCCTGTCGCATTCGGCGCAACAGCGCGGCTGGTTGCGCCACTTGGCCGGAGATTATCCGGTTTATTGCCAGCCTGACTGCGAAAGGCTTGTGCTAAAGCTCAAAACCTATGATCTGCTTATTGTTAATCCGCTCAGTCTCAATACTCTCGCCAAGTTTGCGCTGGGACTACGCGATTCATTTCCGGCAGAGCTGCTGTGGCAGTTTTCTCAGCTTGGCCGGCCCATTCTGCTCGCAGAAGATGCTCTGCCAGAAGACAGCACCGCGATGAATCCGCATCTGGTCAGAATTTACCGGCAGCACTGGCAGACCGTTACCGGTGGCAGCG
Source organism: Candidatus Riflebacteria bacterium GWC2_50_8 (assembly GCA_001787855.1). Taxonomy (GTDB): domain Bacteria; phylum Muiribacteriota; class Ozemobacteria; order Ozemobacterales; family Ozemobacteraceae; genus Rifleibacterium. Next base: position 13,291 of record MFYY01000222.1, read on the forward strand.
TCTCAGGCTTCAACAGCGAAAATCTCGCCGAAAAGGCCGCGCGAATGATTCGTGCCAGGTCAGCGGCCAAAGGTCAGCAGATTGTCGGTGCCAGAATTTTTATTACCCGTGACGATGTTATTGCCGCCTCCGATTCGCTCGAACCGCTGCGCGTCCCGTTCAACGCCGTTATCACCGATATTGCCCGCGAAGAAGCCGCCGCCCGAGGCGTTGTGATTGTTCAGGGCTGAAGCCTGGCTCTGCAACAGCTGGCCTGGTTCTTTGTCACGCCTTACCGCTATAATTCGTTGCCAACCATTCCAGATAATGCCGGATTGAACTTGGTTAGACTTTTTTATTTTAAAGTGCGACATTTACTTTGCTTGCATTCTAGTAGCTGAATTTATATAATGTGCGTTGACTTGCGTTAACTTACGATAGGGGATCTTTTATGACCTCAACTTGGGTATCTCAGGCGATATATCCAACAACCACTGAAAGGGTTTCAGAAAGGGTTCGTTATTTGAGAAGACCCCTTGAGGCTACTGTAACAGGGGCTATTAGAAACTATTTTGCCGCGGCAGAACCATTGGAGACGCAAACTCAGGTGACTCTAGCCTGTTTACAAGCAATAGGCTATTCCAGGTTTTTAATGTTATCGCAGACATTAGCCCGATCACCAAATGTACTAAAACAGGATCTGGGCATGTTCATACCTGTTTTGTTGGTCAACATGTTCGGAGCAGAAAATGTTGAAACTTACAGGAATAGCGAAACAAATAAGGCGTCTACTAGAAGTAATACTTGGCGAGATCTTCATTGGGTTTCCCGATATACACCACATAAAGTAAAAAATTACAAAAAATAAAGCCCCCTGCTCAATTTAGGCTAAAATAGTGAAGAACAAAACAACAAATCGAAATATGGACAAAACAACATTAAATGCTATATGCCCATATTTCACGATGTTTCCTTTGGAAGTCCCCTATAGGCAGCTACAAAAAGCAGTGCCAAATACATGGGTTTTAGATCCTTTTTGTGGGCGAGGCACCACCAATTATGCTGCTCGTCTTTTGGGTCTACCTTCCGTTGGCATTGATAGTAGTCCCATAGCAACAGCTATTGCAGAAGGAAAGTTAGCGAAAACAAACCCAAATGCAGTTTATAAGGTTTGCGAAGAGATCTTACGTAGCAATAAAAATATAACTTGGCCTGAAGGGGATTTTTGGTCAATATGCTTTCATGAAGAAACTTTTAAAAACCTTCTTAAAATTAGAGAATCTTTATTAAAAGATTGCAAAACACCAGAACGAAAAGCGCTTCGGGCTTTAATGTTGGGAATTTTACATGGACCGAAAAACAAAGGATTACCAAGTTATCTGTCAAATCAGATGCCTCGAACCTACGCAGCAAAACCAGATTACGCGGTTAAATTTTGGACCCAAAGAAACTTGTATCCAGATTATGTAGACGTTCTAGAGCTGGTTTCACGAAAGGCCCGCCATTTCTTTACAGAGCAACCACCAGCGGTCGATTATCACATGATCTGTGGTGACAGCAGAGAACTAGATTTTTCTTACTTTGGTGTTAAGTTCTCAAAAGTTGTTACTTCACCGCCATATTATGGTATGAGAACATACGTGCCAGATCAATGGCTTAGATTCTGGTTTATTGGTGGACCATCTTCTGTTACCTATAACCACCCTTCTCAAATGACGCATTCTTCCCCTTCTATGTTCTCTTCTCAACTTGCTGGAATTTGGCGAAACATCTCTAAGGCTTGCGAATCCGACGCAAAAATGGTGGTTCGCTTTGGAGGGATTCACGATCGAAAAGCAAACCCAAAGGAAATAATGGTTAATTCATTTAGGGAAGCAGACTGTGGTCTCAGGGTTAACACGATTCGATCTGCAGGGCTTGCCTCAGAGGGTAAACGACAAGCTGAACAATTTCAACGACCTCTTCGAAAACCTATCGAAGAATTTGATTTTTATGTGAGTTTTCGGAGAAAATAAAAATGACCACAAAAGACATTAATGATCAAAATAATGACTCACAGCTTTTTCCTGGAGAAAGAATAGTATTTAGCGAAGCCGACACTCAGCTCACTCCAAGCGATGAGGAAATTAATAGGCGCTATGTAAGCGGCGAAATCCGCATTGTAACCGAATCAGCCCGCTACTCCTTGGCAGGCATTTTGAAAATGCTCCAGGAAAAGGTTGAAACTGGTGAGACACGTTATAAGTTAGACCCAGAATACCAAAGACGGCATCGCTGGAATGTTGAAAGAAAATCTCGGTTGATAGAATCATTTTTAATGAATGTGCCGGTCCCTCCTGTTTTTCTTTATGAGCATGAACTGGCTAGATTTGAGGTAATGGATGGTCGGCAAAGATTGAGTACGTTGAAAGAATTCTATGGTGACGAGTTTGAGTTAAAAGGTCTACAATACTGGACTGAACTGCACGGAAAAACCTACTCCAAGTTACCAAGCAAGGTTAAGGATGGGATCGATCGTCGTTATATTTCGTCTATTATTCTTCTTAAAGAAACGGCTTCTAGCGAAGAAAAAGCAGCCCAATTAAAAAAAATGGTTTTTGAAAGGCTCAATTCTGGAGGGGTTAAATTGAGCCCTCAGGAAACAAGAAATGCTGTCTATGATGGCCCATTGAATCAACTTTGTTTGAGGCTATCAAAAAATCAGGATTTCTGTTCTCTTTGGGGCATTCCTACGGAGCCGTCTTTAGATTCAGATTGTAGCAATGAAGATGAAGAAAAAGACGATTCAACTGCAATCGGAAAAACCATGTTTGAGAAGATGGATGATGTAGAATTAGTTTTAAGATTCTTTGCCTACCGGCAAATTAGCGAGTCAAAATCTGGATTAAATCGGATTGCATCGTTTCTTGATTTATATCTACTCAACGGAAATAAATTTGGTGCGGCAACGTTAAAGTCTTTTGAGACAATATTTCAAAACACGGTTTCTTTGCTTAACCAAATTTTGGGACATGAGGCCTTTTGTCGGCTAAAACAGGATAAAACCCTTGGCGGAAAACCGATGAAGATAGTCTACGACCCCATGATGTTTGCCGCAAGTCATTATTGTGAAGGTGTTGACAGGGAAAGACTTATATCAGGAAAAAGCTTGTTAGCAGAAGAAATAAAGAAAATGTATTTAGAAGATGGTGGACTTTTTGAAGGTCGTCGAACAAATACTGCCGATATCCAACCTCGAAATGCACGGGTAAAAGAAGCATTTCAAAATGCATTGGACAAGATATAGCCTTGAGGTATTATTGTGCGCACTTCTCTTGATGAATTTTTAAAAGAGCTGCAAGAAATTAACACATTCGTTGACTCCGCCAGTTCTGTTTACTCTACTTTGGCAAATTATGGTGATGATTGCATTACAAATTCTCTCACTCTTCGTCGTCGGCTTGATTATTTGTCTTTTATTATCGCCCTTTATACCAGCCTTGAACAATATATTGAGGATTTAGCCTGGTCTTTTGCCGCCTTAGAGTCATCACGAAATCAATATTCACAATTACACGAAAATTTAAAAGATAAACATTTAAAAAAGTCCGCAGAATTGTTATTTAGAGGGCGCCTTGGCGAAGGCAGATATACTGGTTTAACAAATGAAGATATTGTGAGTAATCTTAACGAGTGTCTGCAGGATACTGATAAGTATAAGCTTAATCGTCATGCTGTGGTCTTTCATGAATCAAACATTCGAAGTGAGGTAATCCAAGGGATTTTTAAGGCCGTTGGCATAGAAAATATCAATCCCCTGGCTTGTCAGACAGATTTGCTCACAGACTGGTTTTCAAATGCTATGGGCTTTGAAGATGCTGCCGAAAACAATTTAGCCAAGATCATTGAATTAAGGCTTAGAGACCTAGTAGATCGAAGAAATCAACTTGTTCATGCTGGGCCAAGTTCTCTTGAAGCTTTTGATCCAGATTTAATGAAGGAAAGATTGGTTTTCTTTGAAGCCTATGGACGAGCCATTTTTAATGTCGTTGGCAGTTGTTATCTCAATCGGTATTATATCGTCAATCCTTTGACAAATAGATTTGGAAGCCCTACAGAGGGACCCTACAAAAACGATTATGTTGTAGTCATAGAAAACCCTCATTGCAAAATTTTCCAAGGACAACCTGTTTTTGGGATTCGAGAAAACAAGGTTGTTAGATGGGGTAAAATCATAGGGATTCGGATTGATAATGCACCCGTAAAAAGCATTGAAGCGGATTCTTCGGCTTCTTCTGTTGGCTTAGAATTGGATTTCAAGCTGTGGAAAAACATTCAACTTTTCGGCCTAGAAAAAAAAGATGAGGCTATATGGGAATAGATAAACCGCCTTTCGTGCACAATTGCCAGTTTAAGATCACCACCGCTATTTCCGCGCCGCGCGTGGCTAACACAAAGGACTTGAAATGGTATTGACAGCGCGGATGTTTTCTATGATGACAGTGGGTTCTAGACCAGCGTTAGAGACTTTTGCTCCATAAAAGAGAAAAAAAGCTTGCATGGCGAGCACAAAACTACAACTTATCACCGAACGTCTGCCGCTGCTGAAGAAGCTGTTGAGTCCATGCCGACTCTGCCCGCGCGAATGCGGCGTTGACCGCCTGCACGGTGAACAGGGCTTTTGCCGCGTTGGCAGCCAGATTAAGGTGGCGTCCTGGGCCCAGCATCGCGGCGAAGAACCGCCAATTTCCGGCACTAACGGCTCCGGAACCATCTTTGCATCAGGCTGCACCCTGGGTTGTTTTTTCTGTCAGAATTTTCCGTTCAGTCAGCTTGGCAATGGTCAGTTGATGAGCGCCGAAGAACTTGCCACGGTATACAACCGCCTTGCTCGCGCTGGAGTTCACAATATAAACTTTGTCACTCCGACCCATGTTGTGCCCATGCTTCTTGAAGCCTGGTTATGCAGTGATGAGCGCGCCAGGTCTCTCCCGCTTGTTTATAACTGCTCTGGCTATGAAAGCGCAGAAGTAGTCGATCTGCTCGACGGTATTATTGATATCTGGCTGCCCGATATAAAATATGCGCAGAACAGCGTTGCTGACGAGTTGTCAAAAGCGGCAGACTACGTCGAGATTAATCGGCGTACGCTTGTTCAGATGTGGAAGCAGTCTGGCGCGTTACATATCGACGCTGAAAGCGGGCTGGCCACGCATGGTCTTATCGTTAGACATCTGGTGCTGCCCGGAAGTCTCGCCGGCAGCGCCGAATCATTGCGCTGGTTGCGTCAGGAGATTGGCGCCGATGTTCAGCTGAGTGTCATGTGCCAGTATTTTCCGGCTTATAAAGCTTTTGAGCATCAGGTTATGCGCAATCCTTCAGAAATCGACGACTATCTTGTGGTTCTCGATCTTATTGAAGAGCTCGGTTTCAATAATGTCTGGGCGCAGGACCCCACCGAACGCGGCGGTGCCTGACCCAGAAATGCTGCTGCAGGTGCGCTGCGAGCAAACTTTACCGGCAGCCTTCTGTCTTCCCTAAATGAAGTTAAAGCGGGTATTGGTTTGTCGGATAGTACGTGGTATACTTGCAAAACACTACCCAACTCAGGAGGGGTTTAATGTCAGGTCATAGTAAGTGGGCCAAGGTTAAACATGTTAAAGCTAAAGTTGATGCGGTCAGGGGACGTCAGTTCACCAAGATCATCAAGGAAATCACCATCGCGGCAAGATGCGGCGGCGGCGATCCAAACTCAAATCCGAGGCTCCGAACTGCTCTGCAGTCCGCCAAAGACTCGAATATGCCCAAGGACAACATCGACCGTGCCATTAAAAAGGGCACAGGCGAACTTGAAGGTGTTAATTACGAAGAAGTAACCTATGAAGGTTATGCGCCGG
>MFYY01000223.1:0-6680 GCA_001787855.1 Candidatus Riflebacteria bacterium GWC2_50_8
GTATTTAAAGGCCATGTTACTGGCAAAATTAGTGATTACATAAAAAATTATGCTGATAATAAGCGTACCAGCCACCATTTCAATCAGTGTAACGCCTCTGCTTTTTCTGAAAGCGAATCTGGTCATGGTTGAGCCCCCCAATCCGTTATTAGACTGGCAAGCACAACTTTTTTGGTTTTTCTGCTGAGATCATGCAGGTTGTTCACTGCTACATCATTATCCCAGTAGACGGTTACAATAACTTTTTTCAATAAACCGGCATAATCAGCGCCGCTTAAGTCGGCGACTTCAATAGTCCGATAAAAATAGGCCGGGTTATACTGGTTGGAATATTGAATGTTAGATTCCAGTATATCTTTGTAATTGGGGTTGTCGCCGGTAAGGATTTTTGCTGCTTCAAAAGTATCTCCCTGTTCGACCAGAATACTACCGGAAAATCCTTCAGCATTCTGTTTGAAATCTTTATTTACAGGCAACAGGCGCACATACTCAATTGCTTCGTTGGCCAGTTCCATCGCGCGGAAGTAGTTTATACTCTTCATTGTGTCGGTCTGAACAGTATGCATGGATTGATAAATTGGCAGTGCCAGGATCGCAAAAACTGCCACGGCAACAACAATCTCTGGAAATGAGACCCCAAGTTTAAACATCGATTTTGTTCCACAGTTTATCCGGCATGAAATTTTCATCTTTGCAACTCAACCTCCAGCCTGATCCTTTGATCGTCACGAGGGGCCTCTTCTGCAGAAGGGCCGGCTTCCTTTTTCAGTTCTTCATGCAGAGCTCTGCGCTCCTCGACTGTCAACATCTCATACAGGCTGTCAGGAGGCGTTGCAAGCTCAGGAAGCTCATAATCCCATGGCCTTGCATTTTTTTTGTCTGTAATGGCCTCCTGGTCATTGCCGAGATCGTAAGAATAGATGGCTTTTTTCTGAGGAGCCTGATTGTTCAACAGTCTGTTGGCGCTTCCCAATTGAAATTTGACCAGAAAAATTACTACGGCCAGAATCAAGAAACCAACCAGTGCCAGATTAAAAGCTTTGGAAGTAAGCAGGTTTCTGATATCACCGGGTTGAGAATCATAACTGATCTGTTTGATCCTGCCCAGAATTTCCTCCCATTGCTCTTTGATGCCTAATTCGCTGATAACTGAATTCAATGTTGAGGAGTTTTCGTCTTTTGCAGACTCACCAAGCTCTTCTTTAATCTCGCCAGCAAGGCTTGTCAGCAGCTTTTTCTTTTCACCAGAGGACTTTATCGAAAGATCATTAAGCTTGTATACTGTCAGTCGGTCAGGGTTGAGCAGCAGGATTGAGCTGTAATATTTTATCAGCTCAAGGTTGGTAGAGTTTCTGACAAAAGTCAGAATCAATTCTCTGGCCTGAAGAAACTCAATCTCCATGAGCCCTTTGTGGGCAACTTCACGAATTTCTGCTTTGTTATCCCTGATCCATAGTTTCAGCTTTTCGACCAGTTTTTCAGGGAATCCGCCGTTAAAAATCTTGAGACATTTTTCTGCTACTGAGGGATTTTTGTGAAACACCAGAATGGGCAGATGAGGTAACAGCCTTGTTTTGTTAAGTTCCAGCAGGGTTTCAACAACAGGGTTAATTACTTCAGGTGAATCCTTTTCCAGCAAGTTTTCCAGCCAGGTGCAAAAAGGATTTGAAGCAAGCTTGTTTTTGCCTATCAGCCTTATAGCCGATGTAATTTCTTCGGTCGTTGAAATATTTTCGCAGATTTTCAGCAGCTTTTCTATGTGTTCATGAGAGAAATCACTGACTGCTGACAACTGCAGAAGATCCTGGTTCTTGTGGTCAGAAGCAACCGATTTCTTAACAGTTTCCTGCTTGCCAGTGTCATGCCTTGTGTGCCTGAGAATGAATGCTTTGGTGTCCGCCAGCGTTTCGTTTATTAATTCCTGTTCACTTTTTTTCACCAGGCCTGAGACAGTCAGAGATCTTGCCGCCAGCGACCAGTAAGTTTTTAATGCGGCTATTTTCTTGCCATGCAAAAGATAAGACAGGGTGATTCGTCTGAAAAACTTCTGATCCGGGTTGTTGTAGATCAAAAATCTTATTACCTGATCCAGGTTTTTGGGCAGGTCGACGCGTTCGATCAATCTTAAAACAATGTCTCCAGTATCATTGAAGGGCAGAACAAATAGAAATGAAAATGCCGATTTGCGGTTGCTGGACTCACTGGAAAACATCAGCTCATTCAAAAGTCTTATTGCCTCTGGCTTGGATAGCAGATGCAAAGTCTTGATGGCCATCAGCCGAACCTGAAAATTTTTGTGCAGCAACAATCCTGGCAGATGTGCAACAAGTTTAGCTGGCATGAGTCTTGTTAACAGAGAAACAACACGAATTACCAGCAAAGAACTTTCGGCTGTTACCAGTTTCTCCAGGTGATCAATTACTTCGGCGCGCATCATGACATTTCTGCTCAAAGACAGGATTGGCACAATCTGAGCGGAACCGGTCGCCTGCGTCAGGACTTCACAAACTACTTTTGCCTGATCTTCTGGAGCAAGCTTCTTTACATGCTTTACCAGCTCAGGTAGCTGTGCCGACTCGACAGTCTGCCAGAGCCTTGCCAGTTCTGATGCTTCGCCGATGCGGTTTTCAGAGAAGTTAAAGGTGATTTCGGAGTGAGCTGCCAACTTGAGGGTTTCATCCAGATCGGCCTTGCACTCAGGATTATTTTCGATCTGGGCACGGGTTTTCAGGGCATTAACAACGATTTCATTATCAATGAAACTTTGCAGCTGGGAAATGGCGTATTGCCTTGTCTGCGGCTCTTCCGAGTTCAGTTCTTCAAGACAGATGTTTATCTGCAACTCATGCAGGGAGACTTCGTTGATAGAATTGTCCACGATCAGCCCCCCCACTTCCATGAGTTAACTTTGCTCATTTGAAAAAACGATTCTCAGAATCGGCGTTTACGCTGTAAATAGTTCGCACCGGCCCCAGAGTTGTCCATTTTGGGTATACGGGCGAAAACAGGAATGGATCATGCTTTATAACCAGTTTTTTGCCCTCAGGAATACCGTAGTTTTTGTCGGCAGTGAAAAGATAGTCTACGGCAAGGTTGCCTGTAATCTCTATGCCGTGTTTGTTTGCGATCAATTTCCCTCTGTTTCCTAGGGATGATTTTGTTCTGAGTGGGTCGGAAAAATAGGTGAGGGCCAGCAGTGAAGCCGAAATTTTCACATCTGGTTTGTCGCTTTTTATTATGAAACTGCCATCCTGTGCCCATAGTTTAAGAATATCTGAAGGCTTGGATTTCGCGAGGTCTCCAAGGTAAATGTCGCCTCTGAATCCGATCCAGATTAAGCCTTGGCCTGAGAATGAGCTGTAACCGCTTAAATCCAGATTGCCCTTTTCGATAAAGGTGACGCCGTCAACTTTAAGTCTTTTTTCGCCATTGGCCAGAAGCATGGTGTTGTCGGCAAAAAAATCCTGAGAATTCTTGTATTTGTAAGAGATTACATCGGTTGAAAGAGTCAGAAAAACATTGTCCGGTGAGGCAACGCCTTCCGGATAAGAGCTCACCCCAGCTGAAAACAGAGAATTCACCGGGATTTCATCTACTTCTCTGCTCATAAGTTGTTTCTCAATGCCGTGAATTCTAACTTCTTTGTTTAAAAAATTGCTGGAGTTGTCGGCGGGGTCTTGAAAATGAAGAGGGATGGCCGGCATGCCCAGTTTCTTTGACTCTCCTGCCAGAGTTATGACAGCATCAAACTCATCGAAAAATGCTATTTTGAAAAATCTGAAAAATACATTGCCCTCCAACGTTACCGGCTTATTTCTTTCGGGGCCAAATATCTGTGGCATGCTTCCTGAAATCATCTTGTCGGGGTGGTAATTTTTCATGAACTTTATGTATTCATTCAAGCCGGTAAACTGAAAGGTTTTGGCAAAATCCGACCAGAGGTCTCCATTCCACAGGCTTTGTGCATCAGTATAGGCGTAGAGATAACCCCATGAATCAACGCTTGTGGTAACAACCATCTTGAACACCTGTGAATCGGCATAGTTGCCGCCGCAATTTTTCCAGTCTTCAAGTATCAAGCCGGCAAGAGAATGTTCTTCTCCCCCTGCTTTCTGCGAAGTCTCAACGAATGTTTTATAATAGCCATCCTGCAAAGCCTTTACCGTGTAAAAATCGCTGTCAGTAAAGCTGCCACGATCAAAAATTGGCTTGAACCTGAGTGGTATTGGAATTGACCAGAAGATATTTCCTGAACTGCCAGTCCTGACTTTGGGGTTGGATGAAGGTATCTCCTGACCACCTTGCGGGATAACGGCAGAATTGTTGTTAAGAAGTGCTGAAAGCAGGACTTTGTCGTCCTTAAAGTTAAAATCAAAATAGATTGGTGCTGGCTCGGCTAGATTCTTGAATGCTGGATAGTTCGGAGCATATCTGGAACCAAGATATACACTGGATCTTACTTTCGGCCCCAGTCCCTCAATGACCAGCTTCTGCCTGATCTTGTTATAATCAAAGCCATAATCCTTCACATACAGGGCATATCTGTCGAGCAGGTCTCTGGTGTCGATTATCTTGAAGTCTCGCCGTTCTTTTATCTCAATGAATTCCCGGCTGTCAGATTTTGAAACAGCCTGAACAATTACCTCAATATGGCCTGAAAAAGATTGCGGCGATTTTCTGATGAGCTTTGTAAAAAAAAGTCGGCAATGGCCTTTCACTCTGATGTCATTGCCAGAAATTTCGCCAGCCATAACGTTGGCAAAGGGCAGATCATTGCTGTCAAAAAACTTCTCACTGACAAAAGTCTTTTTCGGTGGAATCTCATTTTCATTTTGGTCAAAGACAGCATTAAGCAGTGAATAAAAGTGGAGGGGGTTGCTTTTGCCGCTTTTATCGTTGGCTTCCTGCCTGGCCATTGCCCATATTTCATTCATTCCGCCCGAGGCAGCACAGGTCAAACGACTCTGCATTGAGGTGCGGGTTAATAGGCTGACAGAACCACTTTTAAAAGTTGAGAGCGAAAACGACATGATCGCCCAGACCAGAAGCAGACTCATCACCAGATACAGGATGTAACCGGATCTTTCCGGCAGTGCTTTTTCTCTGATATTTTGAAAGCGCATCTTTAGCAGATAACCTACTTGTTCAAAACTTGCCTGTTTATTCTACCACAGTTTTTTAAGAACAAATGTGACAAAGAACCAGTGTACTGCACCGTTGAATTGCAGAAGTTGTGATTCCGTCTCTGGTGGGATCTGCTTTGTAATGGCGCAGGCAGGTCTGGCAGGTTTTTTGCGCGCGAATGCGCTTATGCTGATTTCAGACGCAGCAGAGCTTCTTCAACACTTGCGAATTCCTCAACATAGTCAAGAATGCCGAGACTGGCCATACCCAGTTTGCTGGTCGCGGGAATCGAACAGAAGAGAATTTTGACTCCGTCTCGTCCCATGCCTTCTGAGATTATTTCCAGTAATTTGCCAAGGGCTGAGGAGTTGATCAGGGTCATTCTGGCAAAGTTAAAAACAAAGTCCGTAAAATCTTCGTCGAGCTTTTCAAAAAACTTCTCAACCAGCCCTTCCATAAGCGTTAACTCTGCATAGCCGGCTATTTCGGCAATAAAAACCTTATCGGTAAACTTATAATTAATATTTCCTGACAAAACCTACCTCCAGAATCTGGAATTATTAATCTAGAAGCAGGCAACGGAATGTGTCAATCTTTTTGATTCAAAAAGTGACAAACTTGGTATAATTGAGAAAATAAAAAAAGAGGTAGTTTATGGGATCAGAGCGGTTCAATGTAGACTTGCAGGGAGTAACTGCTGATCTGATGCAGGCAAATGGCAGTTACGATACTGTTTCTTTCAAAAACCTGAGCGCGCAGCGGATTGCCGAAATACTTGAGATAATTTCGCAGTTGTGTCCTCCTGATGGCGATGATGTTTGCCCGGTGAATCTTATCGTGCATGGCCCGCGCGGCGATCAGACCTTTGCGGTCTATGATGGCAGCGGCCAGATCTGCAGCGTCGATCCAGATGGCTATGTGACTATCGAGCAGGCGATCATGATGATCACCGGCCGGCCTGCCGATTTCGAAATTTCTCAGCCGGCCAGGTCTCAGACTGCTGTTGTCGCAGGCGTTTGCCCGAACTGTCAGGCTAAGGTCGAGCCAGACGAATCTTTTTGTGGAAGCTGCGGACAGGCAGTTGTGCGCCATTCCCCGCCGCCGCCTCCACAGGCGCAACCCAAGCCTGTTCGCCGCTCAACCGGCAAGGCACCAGTGGATCGACAGACTTATGACGCTATCGTTGGCCTCATGGGCAACCCGCTGCCTTTGAGCGAATACCGGGCAAAGTTTCCGTATCTGCAGAAGGGCCCGAAAGGGCCTGAATTCCGCGAAGTAATCGATGCGATGTTTCGCGCTGATCCGCCGCCTGAGCTGCATACGCGTCTCACCCTGCCGCCGCGCGACTGGGGAATCAGAAAGCCCGGCAAATTTCGCCGCGCACTTACTGCGCTTGTCGATTTCCCGCTGATCCTGGCTCTCATCATTGCAGGCGTTGCTGTTGGCGAAAAAATGGCGCTTGATGCAGATAGCCTCTTTACCGGAATTCTGGCGCTTTCCTGGATATTTCTGGTCGCGCCGCTCGGCTTTTACACCCTTTTTGAAAGCATATTGGG
>MFYY01000223.1:6690-10628 GCA_001787855.1 Candidatus Riflebacteria bacterium GWC2_50_8
GAATATGGCAACAAACCCTCGCCGTCAGTCAGCATATTGCGCATTCTCGCCAAAGTGGTCTGGATATTCATGCTTATCATGACGCTGGTTACCTTGCGACACCAGGTGAATCGCTTGCCCAGCTACATGGTGAAATTGCCTTCCGGAGAATCGCTCCAGCCTATCGACGACGGCGAAGTCGTGATCAATTAGAAAGCCGCATTTGATGATTTGTATTTCGCGCGAAAGGCCTGACCGGGCCTAAGAACAGAAATGCAATAGCGTGGGTCACGCAAAAGGTATGGAGAATCAGTGAACACAATGTTTGCCAGACTTAAGGAATTGGCCCGCAAAATCAAGCACGATGCGATGACCGTGTATTTTGCTTCGAGAGATCCGAGAACACCGCTATTTGTTCGGCTTCTTGCCATCGCAATCGCTGGATATGCCCTCAGCCCAATTGACCTTATACCTGACTTTATTCCTGTTCTTGGTTATCTTGATGACGTTATATTGTTGCCTCTTGGCATTCTTCTGGTCATAAAGCTCACTCCGCACGAAGTTGTTGAGGCAAGTCGTGCCAAAGCCCGTGAGTTATCTACAAAGCCCACGAGCACCGCTGCCGCTGTCATCATCGTTGCCATCTGGGTGCTGTGTGCATCAGGATTCGGCTATTGGTTGTATGTTGTGTCAGGGGCCTGATCATGCTTGCCAAAAAACGACTGGCCGCGCGCCTTTCGAGGTCTGGTAAGAAGTAATCAGCAGTTGAAGCTAGACGGCTTTGTTGCCGCATTTTGGCTTTTCATCTTCAACCGTTGCTGGGCGTGGTTTTCCGCAGATTTTGCAGAAACTGGCGTCGGCTGCGAATGGCTTGCCGCACCCGCAGTTGTCGCCTTTTTCCTGAGCCGGACTGGCAATTTTTACTGCCTCCGGATTGGTCAGGAATTCACGCAGAACCTGCAACAGCTGCTGTGATGAAATACCGTTAAAGCTGATTTTGTCATCGGTAACTTCTATCATCATCAGATCGCGCAGTCCGCATTGCACGCTGGCAAAGCAGGTGGCGGGCAGGCTGTCGCCATCGACCCGCATTGATTCAAGCTTGATCAGGTTGTTGAAAATCAGCATACGTCGGCACAGAAAAACCAGGTACTCTTCAGGAACGTAACCAGCAGTAGTCGCGCTAAGATAACCAAGTTTTTCGAGTTGTATAATCGCCTGTGTTCTGTCGAAGGCGCCGATCGGTGGAATTACCGCAAAACTGCCGATGCAGGCAGACTGGCCGGCTGCTGTTTCTTACATGGAAAAAGCTGCTGATACCGGTTGTGGTGACAGTCAGTTTTGCAGTTCGTCAGCGCTTGCAAAAAGCGCCGGCGCGCCGCCGGTGTGCCAGAACAGCACAGATTCACCTTTTTTGAATTTGCCTTTGCGGATCAGGCCAATCAGGCCAGCCATGGCGCGGCCGGTGTAAACCGGGTCGAGAAGAATGCCCTCATATCTGGCGGTCAGGCTGATTGCCTCTTTTTCGGCTGGGCCGATAATGCCGTAACCGGCTCCAGTGTAGTCTTTATTAAGGATCAAGTCAGATTCATCCATGCCGCAGCCGGTTTTAAGAAACTCAGCTGTTGAAACAGCCAGTTCCAGTATCAGCTGTGGGAGCGACTTGTCTGCGCTGCCGACCTTGTCGATAGCTATGCCGGTAAGCTGGTAGTCCTTTTTGAGAAGTTTTTTGCCAACCATCAGCCCGGCATGAGTGCCGCCTGAACTTGATGCAAAGACAATGTGATCAAAATCGATCTGCATTGCAAAGGTCTGGCTGTCGAGTTCGCAGAGAGCTTCGACAAAAGAGGTCGCGCCCAGCTCATTTGAGCCGCCATAGGGAACGACAAAAGGCTTTCGCCCCTCGCTGCGCAGCTGCTGTTCGATTCTCGGAATATCTTCGCCCTTACGATTGTTCCCGGCCCAGTGGATCTTAGCGCCGAGCAACTGGTCAAGCAGCAGGTTGCCGTTAGCGCTATCTGGTGACTTGCCACCAAGCACGAGGTGGCAGGGCAGTTGCAGACTGGCAGCCGCAGCAGCGGTCTGTCGACAGTGATTCGATTGAATTGCACCAGCGGTGATAAGGGTGTCGGCTCCGTCGGCCAGCGCTCTGCCGATGATATATTCGAGCTTGCGCGTCTTGTTGCCGCCGAAGGCCAGACCGGTCTGGTCGTCGCGCTTGATGAAGATGTGCGGTCCGCCGAGTAATTTGCCGAGATTGGCAAGTTCGTGCACGGGAGTCGGAAAAAAGCCGAGCGGCTGTCTTGGCAGCTCAAGATGTCTCATGTGTAATCCCCCTGCTCCTATATTCGTATGCCTTTCAATCATTTTAACAAGATTATGGCATATTCATACAGATCTTACAAACAGCCGCGTTGTCTGTAATTTATCGTTCTCGTAAGCGGTCTCGATTACGAGAACGAGCAAAGTCATGCGGTAAGTAAAGATCAGCTGGAATAGTTGGTCTGGCTGGTGTAGTATCTGTTCTCACATTATGCAGAACAAAGACTGGTTTTGGCTGATACTGCTTTCGATAATCTGGGGAAGCTCGTTCATGTTTATCAAGATCGGGCTTCGCGAGTTGTCGCCGTTCATCATGGTTTTCAGCCGACTCGTAGTTTCAGCAATATTTATGTTTATCGGTTGCCGAATTGTCGGCGCTGCCTTGCCTGCCGATCGCAGAGTCTGGCTTGGTCTCGGTTTTCTTGGGGTAGTGAACACGGCTTTGCCCTTTTTCCTGGTAGCCTGGGCACAACAGCATATTGACACCGCTACTGCTTCGATCTTGAATGCAACCTCACCGGTTTTTGTCATGATTCTGGCGCATTTTTTCACCGATGACGAGAAGTTGACCATGCGCAAAGTGATTGGGGTAAGCGCTGGTATTGCCGGGATAGTAGTAATGGTTCTACCGTCGATTACCCATGGAATTGTTCTGGCAGGAATGGCTCAGGCAGCCATGCTCGGTGCCACATTCAATTACGCGGTTGGCGGTATTTTTGCGCGTCGCTTTAAGGCTTTGCATCCGATGGTAGTATCGGCGATCAGTCTGCTGGGTGCGAGCCTGTTTTTGAGCCCCGGACTGCTGAAGTTCGATCTGCCCGCACTGGCAGATCTGCAGCTGCTGACTATATTTGCGGTTTCCATGCTGGCGATTTTCTGTACTGGGGTTGCTTTTTTGATTTATTATCGCATCATTGCAGCGGCTGGTGCCACCAATGCGCTGCTGGTGACTTTGCTGATCCCGGTCAGCGCTCTGTTTTTTGGCGTTTTTCTCATGGGCGAGCAGCTCAAAACCTATGATGTAATCGGCATGCTGCTAATTTTTTCAGGGTTGTTGATTGTCGACGGCAGAATCATGCAATACTTGAGCCGTCGTTCAGTCGCGGTTCCTGATCAATCTTGAGCTTACCGCAGATTAGCGCTTATCAGCCCGCCCTGCCAGTTATGTGATTCGGCGAATTCTTTTTCGCTGGCAAATTTCGCTCTTCTGTGGCCGGGAAAGCCTCGGATAAAGGCAATAAAATCAAGTTGCCTGGTTGCTTTGCCGCGTTCAAGGTCAAAAGTTTCGACGATTGAGTCGGCGGTTACGCCAGGCTTGCCAAATGTCTCGATGACCGGAAACTTCAGGGCACCGGCTTCCGGGTGGGTGTAAGCTTTTACCACGAGCTCTGTGCAGACCATGGTTTGCTCGGTGTTGAAGCTGAAATTGAAGTCGTATTCCCGACCAAAATATGAAAAGGCGGTATAGATGGCCTTTGCTTTTTGCAGTGGAGTCAAGCGCGGTCGCATAGCTGACAGATAGTCACCATGGCATGATGAAGCCAGCGAGTTAAACACAACGCCTTCACTGATGGCCTCGACTACTACACAGGTTTCGCGGTCTTTGAAAGAGGGAGACCGCCAGCTTTTGAAGGCTG
>MFYY01000223.1:10641-15667 GCA_001787855.1 Candidatus Riflebacteria bacterium GWC2_50_8
GCGCAGAAGTTCTGCGAAGTTCGCGCATTTTTCGCTGTTACACCAGTCACGCACCTGTGGATCTCGGTCGAAAGCTCTTGTCAGCTCAACATCGGTGCCGACATAAAGTATTGCATGCGGCCAGAAGCCCGGCAGGAAAATATTGGAAAGATACCAGTCTTGTCTTTCCAGAACAATGTCACCTGGTTCAAGCATTTTGCCAAGTTTATGGATCTGTTCGCCGGTGATCAGGCGGGTTTTCTTTTGTTTTATTCTGGTATCGCCGACCCACGAAAACACGGCCTTCTGGGCTGGCAGAACGAAGTCAAGCGAGACCTTGATTATGCTGCGGCTCAAAAATTTCCATGACGGGTCAGATGCTATTTTATCGCTGAGACTGTCAAAAAACAGCCGATTTGCCAGAATAAATGCTGCCGGCATGCCCGAAAAATCATCTTCAGCATTTGAGCCTATAAGCTTTTTCAGTTCTTCAAAGTGCGAGATTCTGAACCGATAAAGGTGGGCAAGGGTTTCCGGGCGAATGGCACGCTTAACGGTTTTATTGAGCGAGTTCGCATCAAAACCGAACTCAGAGTTGCTTTCATTGAAAATTTCTTCGAGTTTAGGACGTTCAGCCAGGAAGTTCATCATTTCGGCAGCGGCGATAAGTCGGCAGAGTCGGGCCGAAATACCTAGAACATAGCCAGCAAAGTAGCGTTCTACTTCTTTGTTGTGGTTAAAAACCAGCGGCACTTCGTATTTTTCGCTGATTGTTTCGAGGTCTGCCATGAATTTATTGAAAAGCGACCAGAAACGATAAGCCGGTCGCAGCTGCTTCTGATTGGTGAGGTCTTTATTGGCGCTGATGCGGTCAAGATAAGAACCGGCTTTGAAAGCTCCTTCGCATAGCATCTGCAGTTTGGCGGCGCGGGTTGAGAACTGGTTAAGGTCGCTCTGCAGTTCTTTGTTATACTGTTGATGGTTGTCGCCGCGGCGATTCAGCAAAAACTGGCGCAGGTTCATGCCATTTTCAGCGACAGCTGCGCTGCAGATAATACTGAACAACAATAACAATGCTGGCATCAGTCTAGTTAACTTTGACATATCAATCTCCGGCTAATTAGTCTCACTCAATAGTTATTTTACCATCAGAATTTCTATACAGCAAACCAGTTTAAAAAACCCCGGCAAGATCGCCAGGGTTTATGAGAGATATGAACTCAGATTCGTAGACTGATTTATTGTCGCGCTATCAGCGCTTGCCACCCTTACATACTTTGCGGAAATGACCATTAGTCAGAGTTTTCTGACCTTTTTTGTAGTGGCCCTTTACGAAAGTGCTCTTTTTGCAGCCGGTAATAGCTTTTTTGGCTTTTACCGCGCTGTCGACCGCGGCATTCTGAATGTTGGCGCCGGTTTTAACAATGGCGCGTTTGGTCTTTTTAACGGTCTTTTTAACTTTTCTTTTGATGGTTCTGGTGATTTTTTTGAGGCATGAAACTTTCTTCTTTGCGGCCTGAAGTTCGCTGCTTTCGCCGGACATAGCGAAGAAACCAATGGCTACCAGAAGAACTGAAAGGCTTTTGAATAATTTACGCATATCTTATAACCTCCTGAGAGTTTGCTTATCGAGATCTTATTGTTGCTAATCTTAATGAAAAAACAAACAACCCGTAACCCCCGTACACAAATTTTTTTGAATTTTTTGAATTTGTAAAAATACTGTCCTGTTATGGAGATGCAAATGCCCGACTGAGGCTGAACCGGCAAGGAAAAATTGTTGCATGATCTGGTGTAAAACAAAGCGGCGGCGGGCTTTTTGCCCGCCGCCGGTTGATCAGGTTCGCAGTTTGTGATCAGGAAAAGACGCCCTGAAAGAAAACAATAGTGATAGCTACCGGTGCCAGCCATTTAATCAGGAACACCCAGATAGTCGCCATGGGAAAATTAACCTTGCCATCGTTGGTTGCTTCCTTGAGGGCATCAGTGTATTCGAGCTCCCAGGTGATAATGGTTTCGCCTTCTTCGGTTTTTCTGATGTGCTGAATTCGGCGCAGACCCCATACCCAGCCAATAAAGACGCACAACAGAATGCCACCCAGCGGTAGCAGCACGTTGCTGGCAACAAAGTCGACCGAATCAAGAATGCCTTTTCCCTTAATCAGTTTGATGTGGGACCAGGGGCCCTGGCTCAAAGAGCAGGGAATGCCGGCAGCAAAAATCAGCCCTGAAATGATAAGAGTCGCTTTTTTGCGTGTCCAGTTCCATTCATCGACAACGTATGAAACGCAGACTTCAAGCAGCGAAATCGAAGATGTTACTGCCGCAAACAACGCCAGAACAAAGAAGATGACGCCCATCAGGCCGCCCAGAGGCATCTTGGAAAATACTGCCGGCAGAGTTATAAACAGCAGGCTTGGGCCAGCATCAACCGGGAAATTAAATGCCATGGCAGCCGGGATGATGGCAAAACCGGCCATTACCGCCACGCCGGTGTCGATCAATGGAATGATGAGTGAACATTCCGGGATGTTCGTGTCTTTGCTGAGGTAGCTGCCGTAAGTAATCATGCAGCCCATGCCGAGGCTGAGCGAGAAGAATACCTGGCCGAGTGCCGCAAGAATTACACCGCCGGTGATTTTCGAAAAATCAGGGGTGATAAAGAATTTGATTCCTTCCATTGCGCCGTCCAGAGTAACTGAACGCAATACGACCAGGGCCATCATTCCAAAAAGCGCGGGCATGAGAATTTTTGAGTATTTTTCGATGCCCTGCTGAATTCCGCCAATTACGATGCCGAGCGTCATCAGCATGAACAATCCGTGGTAAAAGATCGGAGTGCCGGAAGACTGAATGAAGTTGGTAAACATGTCGCCCAGCATTTTGGTATCTGCTGTGTTAAACGTGCCTGTCGCAGCCTTAACAATATACGCAATGATCCAGCCTCCTATTACACTGTAGAAAGACAGAATCAGAAACCCGGCCAGCACGCCGAGGCTGCCGACCCAGGCCCAGCTAGCCTTGATTTTCCGGTAAGCCCCGATCGCGTTAAGCCCGGTGAAACGCCCGATCGTTATCTCTGCCATCATCAGCGTAAAGCCAATCAGTAACAAAAGAACCAGATAGACAAGAACAAAAGCGCCGCCGCCATTCTGACCTGCCAGAAATGGAAATTTCCAGAGATTCCCCAGTCCGACTGCCGAACCGGCTGCTGCCATGATGAAGCCCAGTTTCGAGCCCCATTGCCCTCTTTCCTGTGTTGAACCGATGTCCATAAAACCTCTTTGCAAAGTAGATTCAGATACTCAGATAATGATAAGCGCATGGTCTTAAGCATAAGACCATGCGCTTATCACTGCTCATCAGACCAAAAGCAGGTTACCACTTAAGGTCAAAGATATCAATAATCGTTTTAGTTGCCTCGGCCAAGCGAACTACCTTGCCTTCTAATGCTACCAGAACAGTGCCCTCTGGCTGTGGTGGTAGCTGGTAGAGAATATGGTCTGGTAATTTGATGGTATGTGAATACACGTCGGCCGGGCAGGTTCTGCCTCTAGCCAGCTTTCTCTGCCAACCCGGTGGCAGTCGCTTGCCCCTGGCAACCTTTTTGGCGAGACCTGGTGGCAGGCTCTTTTGCTGAGCGCGAGGCAGGCCGATGATTTCGTCCGAATAACGCAGCAATATGCCTTTTTCCGGGATCTCAAACCTGTATTTGAGCCAGGGTTCTTTATCTTCAGTCGTGCGCGGGTCAACAATCTCTCTTTTTACATAAGTCTTTTGTTCGTAAGTCTTGTGTTCGGTATTTTTTTTCTTTGCTTCGGCAACGTTAACAGCTAAACAAAGACCAAGAACAGTAAGTGCAATAATCTTTTTCATTTTTCACTCTCCAGTTTTATTTTTCTGCGAACCTATCCTAAAGGCTTTTGGCCGTAAAGCGCAATAGTATTAATTGCCTGGTCAGAATGGAAACTCAGCCGGCTGACCGGCATCAGGAAGAGCTTCCGGCTCAGGCATTTCGATAAATGTCTGCATGGGCACCGGGTGTACGATGATAGCGCGATCGGGGCGCACCGGGCAGATATGTTCGCAGCTGCCGCAGCCTATGCAGATGGCAGGGTCGGTCTGCGGAATCATCAGGTTGTTTTTGTATGGCACCATGCGCACCGCCTGGGTCGGGCAGTGCTCGGCACAGGCGCCGCAGTCTTTGCCATCAGTTTCGACCACGCAGAGATGTTTTTTGTATTCAACCTCGCCAATTTTCATGAGCCTTTTCTTTTCGGCGGCAATGGGCTGTATCGCGTTGACCGGGCAGATCTGCGAGCACAGGTTGCAGTTCTGTTCGCACATGCCGAGTTCAAAGTTCAGTGCTGGTTTGAGCAGGCTGCGGGGACTTCCCGGGGGGGCATGTGGTTGAATTACTGACGACGGGCACGCGGTCACGCAGAGATGGCAAGAAATGCAGGTCTGATAAAACCGTTCGGCAGTCATGGCACCTGGCGGCAATATTTGCGCCGGTGCTTGCGAATCCGCCAGCAGGGTTTCGGGCAAAAAATAGCCGGCAACCATACCGGCCAGCGCAGCCAGCGCTGTGCGCCGTCCGGGTATACTGGTTTGTTGATCTGCTGCCGGCATGGTGCGGCCAAATTTTATCGCCGAAAAATTACAGCTGGCAGCGCAATTGTAACAGCTTACACAGCGCGAAAAGTCGATTGTCTTTTGTGCCACGTCGATGCAGCCAGCTTTGCACGCTTTTTCGCACAGTCGGCAGCTGGTGCAGGCTTCCTGGTCTATTGTCAGGCGAAAGAGTGAAAATCTGGAGGCAAAGCGCAGAATAGCGCCAACCGGGCAGATTGTGTTGCAGTATATTCGACCGGCTCTATAGACCGCAATCGTCAGACCAGCCAGCAACAGCAGAGAAATCAAGCTGTTCGCCACTGAAAACGGCTTGGCCGAAGCCTGGCCGAGCCAGTTGATACCGGTCGACAGCAGTGGGGCGGTGACACTGAAAAAACGCGCGGTCAACGGCTGAAATATGCCGGCGAAAATT
>MFYY01000223.1:15707-18409 GCA_001787855.1 Candidatus Riflebacteria bacterium GWC2_50_8
ATATGAACCCTGCTAAGGCAGAACCGGCAGCCAGCGCAAATATCAGCGCGTGCATAGAAGAATGTGGCGCCAGGCGCTGGTATGGCTTTTTGTTGAAGCGACGGGTCAGGCGGGCAATCAGATCCTGCAGCAGGCCAAGCGGGCAGAGAGTCGAGCAATACACCCTTCCCACCAGCAGAGTGGTGATTGTTAGCGCAAGAATTGCCACTGCCGCCGATATCAGCGGCAATTCGAAAATTCCATAGACAAACTGTGTGTGCTCAAGCAGTGTGGCGGCCGTGCCAAAGGTGTCGAAGCGCAGCCATGCGAGAATAAAGCCGGTCAGAACCGCCAAGCCAGCCAGCAGCCTGATGTTTTTTATTCTGTGCATCAGCTCAGATGGTTATGCGCTCGATTTTGAGCTTGCTGAGATCGGCAACGCCAGTGTTGAGAGCGGCTGCCATGGCTATATAGGCTATTTCATCGGGTTGTGCCTCAAGTATGCGCGAAGCCGCCGTATCAATGGCAACCATGTCGGTCGACAGCAGCAGCATTTTCTTGGTGGCGAGGTCGGCAGTGCTGACGCCGCGCGGCCCGTTGCGCATCATGACGTTATAGGCGTCGATGATGTTGAGCGTCGGCTTTTTGTCGATGGTCGTGAAGTCGGCAATACACTGGTGCAGGTCGGTGCGGTGATAATGGCGGCGGTCCCAGACCACGCCCATGAGGTTCTTCATCGCTGCAGTCATGCGCGCGCCGCCGTGATGCTTGAGGACGGGCAGGTTGATGATCACATCACTTTCGAGCCAGGCCTTGTGAACCTTCGCCTTCTTAAGCGCCACGCCGCGTGGCAGGTCGATCTCGGTATAATAACTCTCTTCGTGAGCCATCAGCATGGTGCCACCGGCTTCTTTGACTGCTGTTTCGATCTGACTGTTGCTATAGCAGGCCTGCCACTGGTTGCAGGTGTTGTCGAAAACGTTGACTTCTTTGGCACCGGCCTTAAAGCACAGTTCAATCAGGTGCTTGACCAGCGATGGGTTAGTGTTGGCGCCTTCTTCAGGGGTCTTGTCCCAGCCGATGTTTGGCTTGACCAGAACTTTCTGCCCCTGTTTGACAAACCGGCCAAGCCCGCCGGCCGCTGCCAGCGCGCGATCAAGCATTTCTACCGGGGTTCCGCCCATTACCGCAACCAGGTCGGGAAGACCTCCAGCAGGGGCTGTGCCGCTTGCCAGACTAAGCTCTTCGGCCCGCGCCCGATATGGCAATTTAAAATTATAAGTGGCAGCCAGTGCAGAAACCAGCGAGATAAAACTTCGTCTGTCCATGTGCGTTGCCCCCTGATTTGCGTGTTTGTTAAAAAGAAAGTTTCATAAATTATCTTTTCAGAATATAATTTTTGTTGATACTAAGTCAAACATTCGGAGCAGCTTTTGCTAGCAGGCCAACATAAAGAAGGCACCTTTGTCGAGCATCTCGAAGACCTGCGCTGGGCGATAATCAGAGCGCTGGTCAGCGTAGTTCTGATTTATCCGGTGGCATATTATCTGTCAGATTCGCTGATCATATGGCTGGTAACCGATTTTTGCCCGGCCGGCATGAAATTGCGCTACTTTTCGCCAGTCGAACCCTTGCTGGTGCGTCTCAAGATGTCGCTGTATCTCGCTCTGTTCATCTGCACGCCATATCTTTTGCGCCAGGCCTGGGGTTTTATCGCTCCCGGTCTCTATTTAAGGGAAAAGTCCGCCGCCGGTTGGCTGCTCTTAAGCGCCTGGCTGCTCGCTGTGCTGGGCTGTGCTTTCGCGATGTTTCTTATTTTCCCTCTGGTAATGCAATTCTCGTTAGGCTTTCAAACTGACTATCTCGAAGCTGCCATCGGAATTGACCAGTTTACCGGGCTTTTCGGCATGTTGATGCTCGGTTTTGCAGTCATGTTCCAGTTTCCGGCCGGAGTTTTTCTTCTGGTAAGAACCGGCCTGGTCAGTCTTGACCGCATAAAGTCTCTGCGCGCCATCATATTTGTCGCAATTCTCATTGTTTCTGCAATTTTGACGCCACCTGATGTCATCAGTCAGCTGATGATGGGCATTCCAACCTATCTTTTGTTCGAGCTGGGGCTGCTCGCGGCCGCTTTTGCAAAACCATCGACTGCGGTCGCCGCTGAGCAAAATTCCCTGCCAGCAGTTAATGATGACAATGATAACGCAAAAACGTCATAACAGACGGCATCTCGTTTTTGGCCAAGATAGCCTGCCAGGCTGCGAGTGCCTCAGAGTAACAGCTGAAGTATCAGGGCAACAGATTTTAATGCCCTCGCCGGCTATGATTATTTACCGTCTGAAATGGCTTGAGAGCCAGTAATTGGCGCAACAACAGACTTGAGATAAAGCGGGATTTTGCCGGCATTGAATGTGTAAGACTGGCTTTCCTTGGTTACACCATCGACTACTTTCGTCGTCGTGCGTTTCTCAACAGCGCCGCTCTTGAATACTACAAACAAGACAACAAAAAGCATCAGACTGATTGCCAGCATAGCTTTAAAAAGACCCGAACGATTCTCTGACATGTTTTTCCCCTGTTCAGACTCTAACGTAATTTCCGGTCATTAACATATTAACACGTTGCCGTTTAAAAATGTCTGGATTTACATCTATAGCAGGGTAAAAGCAACTATCAGCCAGAGAGCACGCTCAGCTTTTGCTTGAACTCATTGGCTGCTTTTT
>MFYY01000223.1:18688-28393 GCA_001787855.1 Candidatus Riflebacteria bacterium GWC2_50_8
AATGTCCGCGCAAGCCTTTGTTCGCCAATTTATCCAGTTCCCTGAGCGCCTGCTCTGGGTTTCCAGTCTCGCCAAGAGCGACTGCGAGATTGATCTGGGCGTCACAGAACTTTGGATTGAGTTCGAGCGCCTTGCGAAACGCTTTTTGGGCAGCATCATAATTTCCGGCCAGGCCGTAAAGGCGCCCGAGATCGTTCCAGCGGTCAGCAAAACGTGCCGCCCCCTGGCATTGTTCGTTCATCTGCTGTATTGCGCGTGCCAGTTGCTCATGATCGCCCAATATCTGGCCAAGCATGCCCATGGTCAGAGCATTTTTGGGGTTGAGTTCGAGTGATTTTCTGAATACGATTATTGCTTCATCGGGAATTTCGCGACAGACGAGGATCTCACCAAAAACCTGATACAGCTCACTTGAGTCATGGCAGAATTTCAGAAGCTTTCTTGCCTCGGTTTCTGCCTCGTGCAGCATGCCTTCTTCCATGAGCAGTTTCAGCTCATTTATAAGAATACTGAGGGTGTCTGGTGAAATCTTTGGAAAACGGATATCGCCGTTTTGATGATTGTTTAAGCTGCCGTTGCCATTTAAATTTTCAGCTTTGAAGGCAAAATTGGTCTTGAGAGGAATACCCTTCTGCACAGCACCTGCTGCGATTTCTTCTTTAAGGAATGAGCGAATGAGCCCACGAACGGCAATGCAAAAACGATTCTGTGGTTCAATCTGGTAGAGCGTCTTCCCTTCCTTGCGCGAATTGTCGACAAACTCCGGCAGGCAGCCCGCGACACGCAGCCTTGTTTTGGGAAGCTGCTCCGGTCTGAAATCATCTTTGGCTTTGTTAGCCAGAACCGAAACGCGGTTTTCAGGAAACTTGATCGTGGTAAGCAGCTGAAAAAATCGAACAGCATTTTTAATGCTGAGAATATCCTGGGTGTTCAGCATGAAAAAGGTGTGCTCAGCTGATTCTATCGCCGAAAGTACCGTCGGATTAATCCCTTCGTTAGTATCAATGATGACATAATCGAAGAGTTTCTGGCAGTAACCGACGATTGTCGCGAGGTCTTCAACGTGCAATTGCTCAGCATCAGCGATGCTGTTTGGCGCTGCCAGTATCCAGAGATCGTCGTGTACATTGGTGAAGTGCGACTGAACTTGCTCGGTGTTGGTCTGAAGTGACCGTATATCACGGGCAAGCGTGATAATCGACTTCTGGTTATACACTCCCATCAAAAATGTTCCATCAGCATAATGCAGGTCCAGGTCGAGAAGCAGAACCTTGCGCTTGCATTCCCGAGCGAGAATATGAGCCATGGTAGTGGCAAGAGTAGTTTTGCCGCAGCCATTTCCAGCCGAAACAAAGGTCAGGGTGCGACCTCTTACATCTTCCGGGCTTTTCAAAACGGCGGCGGCTCTTTGCGTTACTTCTCGCAGCCGCCTGCTCAGAGCCTGCATGATCTTTATGTGAATGCTCCGGCTCATCGGTGTCGGGTCGTCAAGCAATGGCCCGAGCTTCTCCGCCGGTAGTCTAATCAGGGCTCCGCTTCTTATTACTTTCGCCGTAGTAGAACGCGGCGAAGTGCGGTCGAGAAGAGACATCTCGCCAAAAAAATCGCCTTCGCGCAGCCGCGAAATGACTTTCTGGGTTCCAGTAAGGTCGCTGACGCTGATTTCTGCTTCGCCAGATTCGATAATGTAGAGATCCCAGTTCTGGTCGCCTTCATTAAACAGAATTTCGCCACGGTGCACTTCGACTTTAACGGCAAGGTTCTGTAACGCTTCAAGTTCGCTCTCAGACAAATCTTTAAACAGTGAAATTTTGGGTATCATTGGCAGGACCTCTCAGAATATGTTGCTTTGGCTAATACTCTCTCTCAGTCGCGTGAACACATTTTTCTATATCCTGATACTCAACCCCGTATTCTGTTCTCTATTATGTATCACCAGAATAGCAAATCTTCTTTTTAATTTCAAGAGCAGCAGGTCTATATTATGCACGCCGCAGTAAAATTATCGATAGCGCTGAATTAGACAAGTTTCAGTCGGCAACGTGTTTTTTTTTTCTGTCGAGCTTTCAAGAACTTGCTTCAGGGAAGCGGGTTGCTGTATGCTGCGTGCATTAAGAAAGCTTTCTGTCCTTCTGATTTTTGCACTGCACGAAATTAAACAGGTGGCGGGTGAGGGAATTTTAAATGTTCGACAAGATCCGGCTGACAGACTGGGATACGATTCTCTATTCGGTCATAATTTTTGTTCCCACCGCCATGTTTACTCTTCCTTTAATTATGCTGGCATTCCATACGGTTAAAGAATATCAGGCCGGCAAAGCCATTTTTCGCGGCCTTCATCCCGGCGATTACGCTACTATTATCTTTTGTGGCCTGCTTTACCTGTTGATGCTGTTTGGCGTGCGCTGGTCATGGAAAGCGCCGGCCTTTGTCTGTGTCGAAAAAAATGGTGAATGGGCCTGCCGCAACGCCTTTGGCTATGCCCTGTTACGTATTCCGCCCGATATGCCGCGTCGCATTGAGAGTGTCATCAGCAAGTCGTTTGACGATAGCGGCAACGAATTTGAATATAATGTGAAAATGCAGATACAGACAGAGTTTTCGCCGCCCGTCGCCATGACCTTAATGTCGCAACCACTTGTCAACGGCGAGCCCGATTTTTTTCAGAAGTTTGGCTATCCTGCCAACCTTGTGCTGCTACCCGGAACCGATGGCAGCAAACTGACGCCCTGGCACGGCTGGAACAGCTACGGCTATGTTTATCTGCTCGACAGGAATGCTGCCGAAGCCCAGATCAAATCAGAAAATGAAGAGCGTTAATCACTTTATGCATCAGGCATTTTGCTTTTATTAAGGGCTGTGTTGTATATTGTCTGACAACAGAACATAAAAGATCGCAGGAGGCCGGGGTCAGAAATGCTCGAAGTGCAACTTAATGAGTTACCACGCAAGCTGTCGCCATTTGATGCCGTTGAACAGTGCTATCAGGAACAGTTGCGTTTCGTATGCGCGCGCCTCAAAGAAGAAGTATCGGTTCTGGTCCGCTGCGAAAAGCAGGTAATTCCATATCTGCAGAGTATTCTCAAACGCCGTCTGGCAACCGATGGCAAAAGCATAACTATTATCGATGGCCGCGAAAGCAGCGAAGCAGGCGCTGCCGCTCCCTCGGCCGGAACCCGCCTTAGCCGCATGGTTTCACAGTTGCGCGATCTGGTTAACAACACCGAGGCCAACAAAGTATTTTTTCTGCCTTATCTTGACATCATCACCTCAACCATGCCGGGCGGCCTGACCATGGAAGCCCGCGAAATTATGACCACCATCCACGAAAACCCGTCGTTGAGCCTGGTAGCATTTGAAGACCCCGATTTTACTTTGCCCGAGCTGATCGCGCAGGCTTTTCCGGCACGCTGCGAAATGCTTGGCATCGCCAGAAACCGTATTTCGAGCCTGGTTACCGAGATCGAAGCGCGCAAGTTCGCGGTTGGCAATATCAATCTCATGGGCATTTTCAAGTATGTCTCGGGGCTTAACCCGGTGCGGTTTCGTGAGATCATGGGCATTTTCTCGCGCAAGGCCGATTTTGACCCGGCAATCAAAGATATGCATGCGAATTATATGCGTGAATTGCGTGATTACACAGCCTGCGGTGGCGTCTCGCTCTCTGAGGTCGAACTCGATCGCGATATCGCCGGTTATGGCAAAGTTAAAAAGCAGATTCGCGAGAACGTTCTTAACCTGCTGCAATCTACTGCCGCAATGAGCGATGAAAACGAGATTCGCAAGATCGAGTCGATCATTCCGCGCGGCCTGATTTTTCATGGCCCGCCCGGCACCGGCAAAACGCTTTTTGCCAAGGGTATCGCCGAAGCCCTGAATGCCGCTATCTATATCGTCAGCGGCCCCGAGCTTAAATCGAAGTGGGTCGGGGAAGGCGAAGCCAATATCCGCCGCCTGTTCGCCCGTGCCCGCGCCACCGCGCCTTCAGTCATTGTTTTCGACGAACTTGATTCTATCGCGCGCGCCCGTTCCGGCTCGGCCTCTGACGGGGCTTCTGAAGCTGCGCATTCGATGGTTAACCAGCTGCTGACCGAAATGGATGGCTTCAGAAAAGAACAGATGGTGCTGATCGTCGGCACCACCAACTTTGTTGACAGCCTCGACCCAGCCTTTCTGCGCCCCGGCCGTTTTGAATACCAGATCGAGATTCCATACCCCGAATGGGAAGACCGCAAGGCGATTCTGGCTCTTTACAACAAAAAGTTCGAAACCGGCCTCGATGAAGCGCAGGTTGATAAACTGGCCGGCTGGAGCGGTCGCCCGACCGACCTCGGCACGCCCTATACCGGCGACCATCTCAGCGCTCTGATTAAAGATTACAAGCGCTACCTGATCAATAACAAAAAGAGCCAGGCTGACGAAGAATCTCTGCAGGCCTGGCTGAAGACTCTGGTTGAAACAGCAAAGCTTTCAGACGAAGAAGAAACCGTGGTGGCGACCCACGAAGCCGGCCACGCGCTGATGTTTTATCACTACAAGCGCGCCCAGGAAATCACCCGAATCACTATCGAGAGCGGCGGAACCGACTCTCTCGGCTTTGTCGAGTCTATTTCGCAACGGCCCTATTTTTATACCGAAAGTCGCTTGCGCAGCGAGATTGGCATTTCGCTGGGCGGCTATTCTGCCGAAAAAATCTTTTTTGGCGAAGTATCGACCGGCGCTTCGGCTGATCTGCGCCGTGCCACATCAATTGCCACTGATATGGCGAGCCTCTACGGTATGGCCGGGGTGCCTCGCGAATTTACCATGCGCGACGGCCGCCCTGATCCTTATTATCTGCCGCAATTGTCGCCGCATATCAACAAGATTATCGGTGACGTATTTCAGAGCGTCAGCGGCTTCATCGAAGCTAACCGAGACAGAGTCGCACGACTGGTTGCTGAACTGCGTGTCAGGCGCACAATGACGCGCGAAGATATTGACAAGTTCTTTGCAGAGGCGGTATCGGCACAATGAGTAATGCTCTCGCTTTCCTGAAGATGAAAACCCCTGCCGACATGCTGGCGGTCAACTTTCTGTCGACCAGCGGCCAGCTCAAGGGGCGTTTCGTTCAGGAGGTAGACCCGCCCTGGACCATCTGGTGGGAAGTCCCCGATGAGCAGGGATTTATGAGCCGTATCGGCAACATGATCCAGGGTGCCATCGCAGCGCCGGAAACCATCTGGGAAAAAGGTTCTCCCGGCAGCCAGCTCAAATCGATGCAATGGCTTGACCTTTTCCGCAAGGCAGTCATCAAGCAGGAAGACTCGCGGCAGGTTGCCGGCGAAGTCATTCTGATGACCGACAATAAAGAAGTCTTTTTTGGCGCAGTAAAGAAGCATTTTGTGCTGCAGCAGGGGCAGATGGAGTTTGCCAGTTTCGAGGGCCGCCGCGATTTTCATCTGATCAAGATCAGCAATCCCTCGCTCTGGGTTTTTAATACTCTCGATCAGAGTGGCTTTACCTGGTTTAATCTCGTTGACCGCCACTCCGGGATTTTCGTAGAATCTGGCTGGCGCATTCATGATATCAGCGGACTCGACTGTTTTAATCAGTTCAGGGTCGTCGATGGCGGCGTGCTGCTGGTTCAGAAAGATGGCCGCCTGGTTAATCTGAAGCCGGCCTGGAAAAAGGGCGACAGCATTATCAAGGTCGATTTTAATGAACTAAAGGTGCCACAGAAGAACGAGGAATCGGCGATTACGGTTAAGCCGTTTCTGCGCCCGACTGATCGCCAGCACCTTGCCGTTTTCTGGAAAGTCGATAATCATCAGCAGTTCAAGGCTATTGTCGCCAACGAATCGCTCAAAAGTTTCAGAAATTATCGTAGCTGGTTCTGTGCCGATGGTCGTCTGTTTATCGCGGCGCGGGGCAATCAGGCTGATCGTGCTCTGGCAACTGTTCTTTCAGACGCATTTGCGCCGTTTTATGAATCCGAAGAGCGGGTAATGATACCGGCGGGAAAAGTTCTTTCGCCGCGTCTGTCGTCAGAGCGCCTGCACACCTTTTTTAAAGCCGACAGCAAAGATGTTATCTGTATCGAAGAGGTTGACGGCGAGTTGAGCTGTACTTTGCTCGGCGAGAAAGACATGTTGGCCATAGAAGATTTTATTGCGCTTGAGGTTGAGCGGGCCGCACACCGCGCCGAGACACTAAAGCCAGCCTGGAAGTTCGAATTTAAAGAACTGAAAAAAAAAAAGCAGCTGATTGAGATTGAAGTTAAAGATGCTGTAGGATCTAATCTCAAGGCAAAATCAGAAGATGGTCAGGTCGGCTCTGGCTCGGTTTCTGCGGGTTCAGGCGGCAAAAGACGCGAAAGCCGGATCAATCTCGATGTAAATCCGGCGAGTGATTCAGAAATCGTGTCGTTGCGTCTTCAGGTCGAAGAAGTAGACCGCCAGCTCAATAACAATGCCAGTGATGCTGCGCTGTGGAAACGCCGCGCTGATCTCACCTCGAAAATGCGCCTGCGCGTTTCGTCGTTGGCGGCATTGCTCAACTCGGCGGTTTTGACTGGAAACATCGATACGATGATAGATTGTGCGCTTGCCTACGTTAAAGACCATACGACGCTTTCTGACCTTGGCAAATCCACACTTACCGAGCTCGAAAAAGGTCGCCTGCTCTCAGCAATGCGCGATGAGGCGATCACTGCCGAGTTTCATTATCTTGTGCTTCTAGTTTATGGCGCGCGATTCAATGATCCCGACATTTTCGCTCAGGCAGTCGCCGGTATGAAAACCGGTTTTGCCAGCGATCGGCGGCAGTTCTACGGGTTTAATGAAATGCGCGTTGCCAGTGGCGGTGGCGCGATGAATGTCGAAAGTCGCGTTGAACTGCTGAAAATAGATGATCTGCCGCGCATCAAGCTGAACGTTAAGAAATTTCTGCAATACGTCGGCTGTTGCCCTGACATGTTTTCAATAGATATCGTCAGGCTGCAACTCGCCAAAATGCTCGCGCTGCACCTTAACGCAGAGGTGGCACGATCGCTGATCAGTAACGTCTTTCTGGAATATCGCCAGTATACCGCTAAGGCAGTTTCTCCAGCCAGTTTTCATACCTATTTTAGTTACCTCGTAGGAAGCTGGCCGGAATCGATCGCGCATGCAACTGATGATTCGTCGGTCAGCCGCTGGTTGCGCCTGCTGGGCATGGAAAAAATCAGGGAAACGCCTCTTCGCGACTTTTTTACTGGTGAACTTTATCGACCGCCTTATCTGTTTAATCGTGCCGAGGAAGAAGACGAAAAATACGGATTGATCAACCTGGCAAAATGGATGGGAGAGCTTGATAAAACTGACTTTCCTGATTCCAGCGATGGCAAGCAGATCGCGCGCGCAATTTATCGCAGATATTCTGATGGCAATAAAGACTGGAGCGCATTTTTTAAGGCGGCGATGCGGTCGGGAGACATTGTGGCTATTTCCAAGACACAGCGACTGTTGCTGCTTATTGTTTCGGAGTTCGGTCCGCACAAGGATTTTGAGCAATTCATTCTGCCTGCTCAGATAGATCCAAACCAGAAACACGACTGGACTATTTACACTCTGACCATGTACTGTGACATGTT
The DNA here is from genome assembly GCA_001787855.1 of Candidatus Riflebacteria bacterium GWC2_50_8. GTDB lineage: Bacteria > Muiribacteriota > Ozemobacteria > Ozemobacterales > Ozemobacteraceae > Rifleibacterium. The sequence goes on from MFYY01000223.1 coordinate 26,301, forward strand.
CCGCCTCTGTCTGGCCTACCGTCGCCCGGTTAACGAGCAGGTACTGTTTAACCTTCTGGTAAAACGTATTCCGCACCCGCCCAATGGCTGGCAGGACTTCATCGACTCGGCCGAGTGGATTATCTTGTGTGTGCTGCTTACCAGCTCGGGGGTTCGCCGTGTTCAGCTCGACAACTTGACCACGCGCGCCATGTACTGGTTGAATCATTGGAGTAAGCATAATGAACACGAGATGTACGCTCAGACCTTGACCGTGCTCAGCTTCCTCGGAATCGGCATTTTGGCCGATCTTGTTCCTGAAAAACTTGAATTTCATCAGCTTCTCGAAAAGCGCCGTGTATTCTGGATCCAACATGCTTTTGCGCTGGCGTCGTCCGGGCAAAAGGCTTTTAACAGCTGGCATCAGGCCTGCAGCAATTGAGCTACGCACACAGGAGATATCTATGAACTTCGAAGAAAACAATACAGATCAGATCAATGCAGCCCGTGCGAGAATCTGTGACTATTACACGAGATTGAACGAATTCTTTCTCAAGCGCAGTGACCTGCTCAAGCTCATGATGGTGGCCGCTGCCGCCCAGGAACCGATGCTGTTCATCGGCCGACCCGGCACGGCAAAGTCTCTTCTGGTTTCGGTGTTTTGCCAGGGTCTGGGCATGAAGCAGGATGACTATTTCGAATACATGCTCACCAAATTCACCGAACCCAGCGAAATCATGGGGCCGGTCGACATCAACGAGCTCAAGGGCGGCCGCTACCTGCGCAAGGTCGCCGGGCATCTGCCGACCGCAAAAATAGCGTTTCTCGACGAAATTTTCAAGGCGAATTCGGCGATTCTTAACGTGCTGCTGACGGTTATCAACGAGCGCAAATACTATCAGGAAGGCAAGCCATTGCCGGTGCCGCTTGTCTGTATGTTCGCCGCCAGCAACGAAATACCTGACTTTGGTGAGTTCGATGCGCTCAAAGACCGTTTTATCATTAAGGCTGAAACGCTGCCGGTTCGCGACAGCTGTTTTCATGAACTTATCCGCACCGGCATAAGTTTTGAGAGCCGCGTTCACAACCGCGAAAAGCCCTGGAAATCCGACTGCACACTCGATGATTTTGTTCTCGTGCATGACTATGTCGTTTCAACGGTGTTGCCAGCAGCAGTGCAACGTGATGACCGGGTAATTCTCGGTGACGAGCGTGTCACGACCGCGTTTAAGGCGATAATATCAGTTCTTGCCGACGAGCTTAAGGTCGAAATCACTGATCGCAAGCTGATCAAACTCTACAAGCTGATCATGACCCAGGCGTTCATATTTAACGGCGGTAACGTAACCCGTGAAGAGCTTAAAATTCTGTGCTATTGCGGCAATAACTTCTCAGATGTTCGCAAAATCAAGGATTATATTGAAGAGCGACTCGCCAATCTTGACTGACAGGTGCTTTAATGCGATTTCTTCATCCCGATCAAATAGCGCACTGGTATAAAAGATCTTTGCAGAAGTCCGGCTACAAAGAGCTGTATGCCTTTGCCCGCGACTTCTGGAAAGACCTTGTTCGGCGCGGCAGTTACGCGGTGCCGCCGGGTTTCGTCGCCAGACTGATGGAGCGTTTTATGTCGGTGCCGGTTGGCGAAAAGGAAACAGCCCGACTCGCTTTTGTCTCCGAAGACGAGTATCTCGAAAAGATTCGCGCCGCCGAAGGGGCAGATCGCCTCGAAGGCATTTTCCTGCTTACCGGTGCTGACCGTGATACGGTAATTGCGCAGAGCATTTTTCAGCAGATAATCGAGCGGCTGCCGCCTTTTCAGCATGACGATCTGGTTTTTTCTGATTCCGATCTCGAAAAGTCCTTTACGCTCGGGCATATGGTTCCTGGCGGGTTCGATGTCGAGACCGCGCTCGAAAAGATTTACGCGCGGGCACTCGATGACTTTGCCCGCACTGAGTTTCGCTTTTACGCCGACGATATCTTTGAGATCGGCCATCCTGACTTGTTCAAGCGGCCTGCTGACCGCCTGTTTTACCGGCGGATGATGCGCACCATGAAAGGCCTCGGCCTGTGGACACGCAGCGTCTTTACGCTCAAGGAAGAGAGTTCAT
>MFYY01000224.1:0-2156 GCA_001787855.1 Candidatus Riflebacteria bacterium GWC2_50_8
CAGTCAACGAATTCGAGTTGAAATCAGTTGCGTGCGCCGTTACCGTATAAACCCCCGGCTGCACGTCAGCAATGGTAAAATTGCCGTTGATATCAGTCATTACCGATTCCGTGGTTGGAGCAGCCATTACCGTCGCGCCTGCAATGCCAATGCCGGTCTGAGAGTCAACAACCGTTCCAACCAAAGTACCCCGCAAAGTGCTTTTGGTGCCACAGCCAACCGCAGTCAGCAGCGACAGACTCAAAACCAGCGCCAGCAAAATTTGAAACTTTTTAACCATACCCTGCTCCTTCCTGAGCTTTCATTCCTGCGAACTTCATCGGCACAAAACCTCACAAATTTGACAGGCAAGTTGTAAATCTGGCAAAAATTTTGCAAACGTCACTGACTCACGTGCTATAATCTTGCCATGGAAAAGACGACCGGACCCGACAACCAACAGAAGCAGAAGCACTCTGCCAATATTCTCGAACTGCTGCTGGCTCTGTCTATTCTGTCAGTGTCGATGTATCCTCTGGTCTATATATTTCGTATCTCACAGACGCCGCGCCAGAAAACCCAGACCGAATATCTCGCCACCCTGCTGGCGCACCATGTTATCGAAACAATCGTGGCACGCAAAAGTGTCGACCCGGCATTTCTGCCTTTCATGAGCGATGCCGAACCGGTGGTGCAATCGACCGATTCAGTTGCGCCGGTCAATCACTATTTCAGAGGCATCTGTGAAAGCGGCGAGAACATAACCGAGAACGACCCGGCACAGCTTTTCTGGCACCTTAAACAGTTCAACTGCCAGATCGACACCTATTATCTCGAAGGTGCTCTCTATAAAGTAATTGTTTACATTTCTTACCAGAACGAAGGGCGCAACATGCGCGTATTTTTTGAACGCCTGCTGCCGCAAAGAGACAGCGACGAGCCGGAGGTCGACGAGTGAAAAAGCGCAGCGGCGAACTCTCGTTCGACAACATAATTACCCTGGCATTCATCACGGTGATAGTGGCTACCAGCCTTGCCGTGCTGCAGTTTCACCTGTCGCGGCAAGTTGAACAACGCATCGATCAGGATATAACCTTTGGCTACAACCTTGTTCTACAGCACATGCGCCAGGACACCCGCGTCGGCAGCAAATTCGATATTACTCCTGACGGCGTTGCGATTATCGGCGAAAATGACAAGCCGGTCGCGGTTTATCGCCTGATCGACAAAAGTCTTTACCGCTTTGATGAGAGCGAAAAGGGCCAGCTGATTATAAGCCATCTCGAAAAAGCCTCTTTCAGGCTGCACCCGGAACTCAATAACCTGTTGCTGGTAACTCTGCTGCCCATCGACAGAATGCAACTGCCGTTTTTTACCTCTTTCGCATTGCGGGGGGGCAAACAATGAGGTTAAATCGAAAAGGCGGCATCCTGCACCTGATTTTGGCCGCGCTGCTGTCTCTGACAGTCGTCGCCATTGCGGTTTTACTCAGCGGCGTGCGCAGTTCAACGATAGTGCCAGCCATCTCGTTAATCAATGCTGATTATCAGACCGAATCGGCGATTATCATGCAACTGCAAAAAGCGCATTTCAGCCCGACTTTGCCCGAGCAGACCCTCGAAAAAGAAATCATGCCCGGTGTGCTTCTAAAGGTCAAAGGCGTCTCTATCGGCAACGGAAACTGGCAGTTTAACGGCAGCATCACCGGCAATGAGTTAAGCCAGACATTTTCTGCCCGCGCCAACGTGGCTAATCCTGATCAAATCAGGTTTTCTGACTACAACTGGCAAGAATAAGAGTATCGCCCCGGCGGCTGAAAACTCTTTGCCGGCACATTACCTGGCGGCCGCCACCTTTTCTGCTCCATAGCTCATCTATTCGCCTGATTAATGGTCGATTAGCTGCTTCGCCAAGCCCGGCCTCGATAAGCCACAATCTGATGATTTCCTGACGCAGAACCGCCGGCGGCCTTTGCGCGATCGACAATTTGTCGCCCTGTTTGTTTTTACGCAAAAAAGCTGCTGCCAAATGCTTTAAAAAAGCATGCAGCTGCTGCAGTTCTTCTGCAACTGCTGATATATGCTGAACCGCGCCCGGCGCAGCATTTTTAACAACCGGTATCACCCGATGACGAATCAGGTTGCGAAAAAATACTTCGCTGCGGTTAGTCTCATCTT
>MFYY01000224.1:2265-14082 GCA_001787855.1 Candidatus Riflebacteria bacterium GWC2_50_8
ATCAACACGGTTTCGGCCTGATCATCAGCTGTGTGCCCGGTAGCGACCAGTTCAGCACCAGACTCTTCAAGCATACGGGCGAAACATTCATATCTGAATCGCCGCGCCCAGGCTTCACTGCCCGGTCGCCCGCCACTGTCTCTGTCTGCATCGCCGGCCCGCTGCCAGTAAAAGTCGAGACCCAGCCTTTTCGCTAGTTCTTCAACCCACCGACGATCGCTATCAGAAGAGTCACGCAAGCCATGGTCAACATGAAAAACGCATAAACGCAGGTTTTTCATACGGCAGTGCTGCTGCAGTAATAACAGCATTGCCACAGAATCCGCGCCACCGGAAACTGCGGCGGCAATACTACCGACCCGGCCGGGAGCGGTAAAATTCGACAACAAAGCCTGTTGCTGGCTTTTTGCCTGATTCATGGCTGCTTCATACCTTTGCACTGCTATTGGTAAGATCGTGTAGTCGACCGTTGCGGGCCGTCAACCGCAGCAGTATAACATACCCGCCGATTGTTTTTTCTGATTTGATTGACACTCTGACTAGCGAGTGGTAGAACGTAGCCATACAGTAGGGATGGAGGAGCGGTGTGGTATTGCTTGTCGCTTCCATCGGGTGTATTTTCGTTGCCGGATTCGGGGCGCTGCTGTTCAGAGCAAAACCCGAAACCTGTTCGGTGTGGTCGGCCTGCATGGCCGTTCTCGCCGGTGGCCTCGGAATCATACCCTGTCTGAAGGTTCTTGCCGGCGGCGGCAGTCTTTTTCTTGATATCCCCTGGGAAATGCCCTTCGGATCTTTTGCGCTGCACCTCGACCCTCTCGCCGCCTTTTTTCTTTTGCCGGTTCTCGGCCTTGGTGTGCTGACTGCGATTTTCGGTTCAAAATATCTTCTTTGTTCGCATGAAGAAAAAAACCACGCAATTTCCTGGCTGTGCTTTCATATTCTCTGGGCCAGCATGATTCTGGTTGTTCTCGCCGCCAACGGCCTGCTGTTCATGTTGACCTGGGAATTGACCGTTATTTCGTCGTTCATTCTGGTAGTCATGGGCGGTCACGACGCAGAAAAGCGCCATGCCGGCTGGGTTTACCTCATCGCATCACATCTCGGCGCCGGTTTTCTTGTCGTGCTTTTTCTGCTGCTTGCCAGAGAAACCGGGTCGCTCGACTTCGCTTCGTTTGCCAAAGCGGCCGAACTTCCTGTTGCAACCAGAGGAGCCCTGTTTCTTCTGGCCATAATCGGTTTTGGCACCAAAGCAGGTTTTATTCCGCTTCATATCTGGCTTCCCGAAGCACACCCGGCCGCGCCAAGCCACGTTTCGGCGCTGATGTCCGGAGTAATGATCAAAACGGGTATATATGGCCTGGTGCGAATTCTTTTCTTTCTGGGAACCCCGGACTGGTGGTGGGGCTGGACCCTGCTGGTCATTGGGCTGACATCGGGGATTCTCGGCGTGCTTTTTGCCCTGTCACAGCATGATCTTAAGAGACTGCTGGCCTATCACAGCGTTGAAAATATTGGAATCATCGCTCTCGGCCTCGGCTTTGGCCTGTTGGGACTGAGCAGCCAGAACATGACTGTGGCCGTGCTCGGCTTCACAGGCGGGTTACTGCACGTCTTAAATCACGCGGTATTCAAAGGCCTGTTGTTTCTTGGCGCAGGGGCCGTGGTTGCCCAAACCGGCACACGCGACATCGACAGTCTTGGTGGACTGCTGAAAAAAATGCCCTGGACCGGTGCCACTTTTCTGGTGGGCTGTGTTTCGATCTGTGGTCTCCCGCCATTTAACGGTTTTATCAGCGAATTTCTGATTTTTCTGGCAGCATTTATTGCCGTCATGCATGGAACATCTGCTCTAACTGCGCCCGGACTACTGATCATCCTCGGGCTTTCGCTTATCGGCGGACTGGCGGCCGCATGCTTCGCCAAAGCCTTCAGCGTCGTTTTTCTTGGCACGCCGCGCAGTCAGGCCGCCGAAGAGGCCAGCGAAGTCGGCACAACCATGAAAACTCCGCTGATTGTGCTTGCCCTGCTCTGCCTTGTTATTGCCCTGGCCAGCCCATTTATCCTGCCGGCGTTCGGACGGATATTGCAGATGTATCCTCAATTCAGTGGCGAAAGCAATTTCGCCGGCATTTTTGCGGTGGCTATGAATCCGCTTAAGATCATCTGCGCCTGCGCGCTCAACCTGTTTCTGCTCACCGGAGTTTTTATACTGATTCGCCTTCGCCTGCTGCGCGGCCGCCAGGTCGGTCAGACTGTCACCTGGGGCTGCGGTTATGCCAGGCCGGCTGCCACCATGCAATACACCGGCTCATCTTTTGCACAGCCCCTCACCGACCTTTTTCACACCGTATTGCAGACCAGAAGCCACGTAACCGGCGTCGACGGTTATTTTCCGCAGAAGGCATCATTTAAAAGCCACACTGACGACCTTTTCGAGGCAAAAATGTTCTCACCCTTCTTCAGATTCATTGCGCACAACCTGCACAGAATCGTCTGGATTCAAAATGGCGTAGTGCAGCTCAGCGTTCTCTTTATCGCTGTCACTCTCTTAATGCTGTTGATTGTGGGGCTGGTGTAACCATGTCGATTTTTATTCACCCGTTGCTGGCGTTGTTCTTTGCCCCGCTTCTGCGCGGTGTCATCAACAAAACCAAGGCTTTCTTTGCCGGTAGAAGAGGCCCACCGCTTCTTCAGCCCTATTACGACCTCGCAAAACTGCTGCGCAAAGGCGCGGTTTACAGTGAAACCACGAGCTGGCTCTTTCGCGCTGGACCGCTTGTCGGGTTGGCAATCTGTTCATTATGCCTGGTTTTTCTTCCACTCGGTAATCTCCCGGCCTGCATTGCGTTTGAGGGCGATCTCATTTTGATCGTCTATATGCTCGGGCTGCTGCGTTTTTTCACAGTTCTGGCGGCAATGGACACTGGCAGCGCTTTTGAAGGCATGGGCGCCAGCCGTGAAATGACCTTTTCAGCCCTGGCTGAACCCACGCTGCTTTTCGGACTGGCTGCTGCTGCGCGCAAGGTTGGCAGTTTTTCACTGACCCCGCTTATGCATGAAATCACGCCTGAAATCTGGCAGAGCAGCGCACCGACCCTGGCTCTGGTAATTGCCGGGTTGTTTTTGGTCTTTCTCGCTGAAAATTCGCGTATTCCCATCGATGACCCGACGACCCACCTCGAGTTAACGATGATTCATGAAGTGATGATCCTCGATCACGGCGGAGTTGATCTCGGTTTTATCGAGTATGCTTCATCTCTGAAAATGTGGATTCTCGGTTCTCTGATCGTGGGGCTTGCCGTTCCGGTGCGGTCGGGCAGCCTGGGCATCGATACTGTTTCGATGTTCGCCAGCCTGATCGGGCTGGCAGTTCTTATAGGAATCATCGAATCAACCATGGCACGCTTTCGCATGTGCAAGGTGCCGCAGCTTCTTGTCGGAGCCTGCGTCTTTACGATCATCGGCTTTCTTATTCAATAAGACAGAAAGGTTAATTATCTGTGCTCGATCTATTGATTATTCTCGTGGTATTGACCAATCTGCGCCTTCTCGCAACCAGTCGCATTGAATCTCTCATTTCGTGGACAGGTATTCAGGGTTTGCTGCTCGGCATCTTCGCGCTTTTATCGCGATGGGCACACCTGGCTCCCGATGTCGTACTCGTCGGTTTAACTGCTTTTGTTTTGAAAGGCGTCGTTTTTCCGGTAATGCTGTTCAAGCTGACCAAAGCGGTTCATTCCAGCCGCGAAGCCGACCCGTATGTTGGCTTCACCGCTTCGACCATCATCGGCCTGCTCGCTTTTATCGCCGCGCTCTGGCTGGGCGAGCGCCTTCCCCTGCCCGGTAACGACATGTCAAAACTGGTGCTGCCGGCCACGTTGTTCTCAATTTTCAGCGGCCTGTTTCTGATCATCAGCCGAAGAAACGCGATCAGTCAGGTGATCGGCTTTCTGGTCATGGAAAACGGCACTTTCATGCTCGGCGTCGGCACCCTGTATTACGCGCCATTTCTCGTCGAGATCGGTGCCCTGCTCGACATTCTGGTGGCCGTTCTCATCTGGTCAGTGCTCATTCGCTTCATGAATCGTGCTTTTCACAACATCGACACTCAGAAGCTCACTCATCTGAAGGGATAACAGCCACATGACCAACGAGTTGATCTTTGTTTCAATGCTGGCAATACCGATTCTGGCGGGAATCCTTTCTCAGCTGGCTTATACACAACGCACAGCTATTCTGATATCAGTAATCGGCGTATTTTTGAGCGTGCCAATCTGCTGCTACGCCATTTTTATTACTCTCAAGCATGGCCAGCTCTTTGCTTTCAGCGACTGGATTTTTCTCGATGCTCTTTCGGCCTGGCATCTCGCGGTGATGCTCATCGTATTCTCTCTCAGCTCACTGTTTGCGCTGGTATATTTTGGCGAAGAACTGCGCGAAAAGAAACTCAGCATTCAACAGGCAAAGACCTTCGCCGGCCTGTGGAGCCCGGCCATGGCGGCAATGATGCTGGTTCTCATCTCGAACAACCTCGGCATCATGTGGGTAGGCATGGAAGCGACAACCCTGCTGACATCTTTTCTCGTCTGCGTTCACATTACCCGCGATTCGCTCGAAGCCACCTGGAAATACATGCTGATCTGTTCAGTCGGCATCGGGTTTGCCTTTCTCGGCACTATGCTGATGCGACTTGCTGCCAAAGACCTGCCTCTCGACCCGAACCAGGCGCTCCTCTGGACCAACCTGATGGCAAATACCGCCTTTCTGTCGCCGGCTCTGGTCAAGGCCGCGTTTATTTTTGCCCTCGTCGGCTATGGCACCAAGGCTGGTCTGGCGCCGATGCACAGCTGGTTGCCTGACGCGCACAGCAAGGCGCCCTCGCCGGTTTCTGCAATATTTTCGGGGTTCATGCTCAACGCTGCCCTGTATTGCATCATGCGCTATATCCCGCTTACCGAAGAAACTTTGGGCCATTCCGGCTGGGCTCTCCGCTTTTTAACCGGTTTTGGCATTTTTTCGATTCTCATGTCGGCAGCCTTTATTCTCTTTCAGCATGATATCAAAAGGTTTCTCGCTTACTGCTCCGTCGAGCATCTTGGTATTATCGCGCTTGGCCTCGGTCTTGGCGGGCTCGGAACTTTTGCCGCACTGTTTCACACCCTGAATCACTCGCTCTCTAAATCGCTGGCATTCTTTTCGGCAGGGCGTCTGGGGCAGTCTTTCGGCACCCACAATATCGAAAAAATGTCGGGCAGCCTGCGCGTTTCGCCAATCTGGGGAACCGGCATTTTCGCCAGCATTCTGATTCTCATCGGCATTGTGCCATTTTCGCTGTTCATCAGTGAGATTCAAATTCTGAAAGCCGCCGTCGACAGTAGCCGAATGCTGGTGGTAGTCGCCTTTCTGACCGGAACCGGCGTCGTCTTTATCGGTGCGCTGCGTTATGCTCTGCCGCTGGCTTTTGGCGAAATTACCGAGCATTTCGAACCTGTTCCCACCAGAAAACTCGACGCCTTGCTGGTGGCAGCACCGCTGCTGATTCTGCTGATACTAGGAGTCTGGATGCCCAGACCATTGCAGTCTGTTCTTAGCCGGGCCGCGGCGATTATTCAGACTTCTCCGCAGACATCAGTCATTCAAGGCATTCCCGGAGGCAAGCCATGAGCATTACCAGTTATGTTGAAAATGGTAGACCGATTGCGTTTTCAGCTGTGCCATGCCTCGCTTTCGATGAGTTTCAACAGCAGATTATCGAAGCCGTTGCCCAGCACTGGCGGGTCTGCTCATTTTTCGGCATGGAAACTGCAAACACATCAGGCAGCTCGCACCAGCCGCTCAAACTTATCGCAGTTCTCGCCAGCGAAAGCGAAAAGCGCCTGGCTGTGCTGTCAACGCAGGTAGAGAGCAGTTTTGTGTCTTTCACACCAGCATGCCCGCAATTTCACATGTTTGAGCGTGAAATTGCCGAACAGTGGGGCGTCACCCCGGTCGGTCACCCCTGGCTACGGCCCGCCAGATTCCATGCGCCATACCGCGACAAAATGGCGCAGTGGCCAGATCTCGAACAAAAACTCTTTCATATTGAGGGTGGCGAAGCGCACGAAGTGGCAGTCGGCCCGGTTCACGCCGGCGTGATTGAACCCGGGCACTTTCGCTTTCAATGCCACGGTGAAAAGGTTTTTCATCTCGAAATTTCGCTTGGTTATCAGCACCGCGGCATCGAAAAAACACTTCCCGGCGGCCCGCACAAAAAGACACCGTATCTCATGGAAACAATGGCCGGCGACACCACTATCGGCCACTATCTCGCTTATTGCCAGACTATTGAAGCATTGCAGGCTACTAAAGTTCCGCCAAGGGCACACGCCATACGCGCTGTCGGGCTCGAACTCGAACGACTCGCCAATCACACCGGCGATCTCGGTGCGCTGGGCGGCGATGTCGGCTATCTGCCAACTTCATCTTTCTGCGGAAGAATCAGAGGCGATTTTTTGAACATGACCGCCATTATCTGCGGCAGCCGGCTTGGGCGCGGTCTGTTGCAGCCTGGCGGCGTGCGTTTCGACCTCGACACGCCAGAACGGCTTGATAAGCTGCTCAAAGCTGTCGAGCAGGCCAAAACAGACACGAACACTGCTATTCAGCTGCTCTGGGATTCTCCGTCAGTCATGACCAGATTCGAAAATACCGGCAGGGTTTCACGCGAAGCGTGCCTCGCGCTTGGTCTGGTCGGGCCGGCCGCGCGTGCCTGCGGAGTGGCCAGAGACGTTCGCCGCGATTTTCCGACTGGTCAGTATCTGATTGAAAAATTCCCGACTGAGCCCTGCCCTGAAAGCATGACCGGCGATGTCGCCGCACGCGCCCTGATCCGCTGGCACGAAATGCATGATTCTCTGCGTTTCCTGCTTGAACTGCTGCCAAAACTGCCTTCCGGAGGTATTGCCGCCAGCACAAAAGCTATTACGGCATGCCAGCCTGACGCACTCGTCGTTTCACTTGTCGAAGGCTGGCGCGGCGAAATCTGCCACACGGCGATCACAGACTCGCATGGCCGTTTTGCCACCTATAAAGTCGTCGACCCGTCCTTTCACAACTGGATCGGCCTCGGCATGGCACTGCGCGATCAGGAAATATCAGATTTCCCGCTGTGTAACAAAAGTTTTAATCTGTCTTACTGCGGATTTGATCTATGAGGATAAATCAATGCTGAAAGTCCTTGCCGCTAGATTTCAACAGGGTTTCAGAACTGTCGGTTACCCGGACAGCCCACCGACAACTCCCGACCGCCTGCGCGGTCTTCCGGTAATTCGCGAAGATCTTTGTCAGAAAGGCTGCCAGCAGTGCGCTGAAGTTTGCCCGACCGACGCCATCGTCCGCGACAAAGGACTGCAGATTGACCTCGGCCGTTGCCTTTTTTGTGGAGCTTGCGCTGAAGCCTGCCCAGCCGGTGCCATTCAATTCTCAAACGACCCACGTCTCGCCGTGAGCAGGCGCGAAGATCTGATAATCGGCAAAACCGGCATAAAGCTTGCTTCTGAACCGGCACGCCAGATTTTTGGTCAGTCGATACAACTCCGCCAGGTGAGTGCCGGCGGCTGCAATGGTTGCGAAGTAGACATCAACGTTCTCACCACTGTCGTCTTCGACCTCAGTCGTTTCGGCATCAAAATAGTGGCTTCACCACGCCATTCTGACGGTCTTCTTATAACCGGCCCGGTGACACAAAACATGAAATCTGCAACTCTCGACACTTTCGCGGCGGTGCCGACGCCCAAACTGGTAGTCGCAGTCGGCACATGCGCAATCAGCGGTGGCATTTTCCGCGACCATGCTGAACAGAACAATGGAGCGACCGGTCTGTTGCCCGTAGATCTCTTTATTCCAGGCTGTCCGCCGCATCCGATAACGATTCTCGACGGACTGCTGCGGCTTATCGGGCGCATCAAAGAACCCTGAGCGCCGCCAAAGAAAATGGGCTGCCCCACTTGCATGGAACAGCCCACGTAACAGATTATTTAAACGTTACTTGACGATCAGCGGCACGAACAAAACCTGCCGATTGCCGGCGACATCGGTAGCATCAACATAGAGATATGGGTTCTCTGGCAGAGTCAATTCGGCCAGCGCCACCTCAGCAGCGTTAAGCGGACTGATCGGAATCGGTTCACCGCTGGCGATTTTGCAAATGCCATATTTGAGTTTGGCAGTGTCGAGTTTGTAGTTGTCTTCGCCATTCACCTTGATATTGAGCACCGCATCAGCAGGCACATACACTGCGGCCGTCTCTGGGGCCACAACCATGTTTGCGCCAAGTTCAAGGCCCTGGACAGTTATAATTTCCGCCGGATCCGCTTCCTTTACCAGTGCGCCGCTGAAGTAAACATCAGCGAGTTTTGGCAAAGGATACTTGTGCGGAGGATTTTCCGCCACCCAGAAAGTGCCAGAACGACCGCCCTGAACCGAAACCTCAAGCCCACAGGTCGGGGGCGTAATATCAAGAACCCTGACATCCTGAGCGACACTCGAATTAGCGAATGTGCCTTTATTCTTGCCGGTCTCGGGAGAGGTATAACGCATCTTGCGGCCAATATGACAGGTTATCGCACCCTTGCCGGTAGGATTCAGAGGCGTGACCACCATCTGATTCACAGCCAGCTGTTGCGACGATGAGGCTGCAACATTTTTGTTCTTTTCCCAGTCGATGAAGAACCACGAAACAGCGGCGTTGCGAGTCCATTTCGGGCTGGGAATTTCGGTGCCGTTATATTCGCTCGGCGGCTCAGGATCAAAGATAGCAGTATCAGCCACCAGCGTGACCGACACATCTTCGGTCAGAGTCGCTGGAATGGCTTCGCCATTTTCCAGATAGATCTTAAGCGGCAGAACCGGGCTCAGCTCTTCTGGATGCGGACCAATGGTGACGCCTTCCAGCCAGGGAGTTTCCTTGTTGGCACCAGCGCCATCTTGAGCGAACAATGAGACCGACAAACCAACAATTATTGTGACAAATAGTAGTATAGAACGTTTATTCATGCGTGATTAGTCTCCAGGACATGGTTACTGGTTTCTGCCACCTTCAAAAGCAGCCTGAGTGTTAACAACATATAATGGCATTCTGATGGTGGTCAGGTTGCCGTCTTTATCTACAGCAGAAGTGGTAAAGAAGTAATCCGGCTGATCTTTATATTCAGAGCGCGGATAATTGGGAACGCGGAACAGGTAGCCTTCGCCTTCTTTTTCGACGACCTTGCCGTCAGCATCTTCGATTTTTACTTCAACTTCACCGGCCGTGGCACGTTTGTTACCGTTATCAGTAGAAATAGCGGCAATTATGAAAGGAACGTTGCGGCGCACATAAACACCCTTAAGACTCTTGCCTTCGCCACCGATAACGTTTACATGGTTTGTGTAATCATTCTGATCGATTTTTGAAGACAGCTTGCCGCTTTCAAATTTCGGCGCGCCACGCTCGTTAAACAGAGTGCCGGCAATTGAAAGCCGCGCGGTTTTTTCCCAGGGAATACTGTCGCGGTCGCTGTCTTCGCCTTCTTCGAGGAAGATGTAACTTGCTTCTTCAAAAGCCTTTGCGTCGGTAGAGAAAGGCTTGCCCATGTTTTCAATGATCTTGCCGACCATCTGCGCTTTCAGGGCTTCTTCGGTTTCTGCCATATTCACGGTGCCGGCGCCTTCCTGGAAAGCAACCCACATATCAGGAGCTGTGCAGTCATGAACTTCGATACCGATGCGCTGTTGAGCGGTAACGGTTTGTGCATCGCCACCTGCAGCGCCGCTAGCATCACCCTCATTACCGGCACTGGCAGTTTCTTCGCCACTGGCTGCACCACCGGACTCGCTGCCAGAATCGCTGCCAGAATCGCCAATAGCTTCACCTTCGGCACCGCCGGAAGTAGAAACCTGTCTGGCACCACCATTATGAACCTGATAATAACCCGGATCCTTGATGTTACTATCGTTGGTAGCTTTGTTGGTATTGTCTGAACTTTCGGTGTTCATGTTACCATCTGCATCTTCTTTTTTAACTTCCCAGTTGATGTTGGGTTCGCCCTCAAAATTGGCGCTTTCTGCGATAGCAGCAGCATCAACGTTATAAAGATCTGAATTTTCCTGCATCAGGTAGCCTACATCTTCAAGCCACTGCTGATCGCCCTCACCGGTTTCCTTGCCTCTGAAATTCTCTGGCATGACATACGTGGTGTCCTTAACGCCCAGCGACATGTCGACGCTGCCCGGAATCTCCGGCGTCTCTTCGGTGGTTGCAGCCGCATCTGTCTGCCCCAGAACCGGCCAAACTGATGTGCATACAAACATAACTGCAACTATCAACCAGAACCTGTTACTGAATTTCATACGCTCTCCTCCGTTTTTACGAGAATCATATCTGAAGTACATAAAATCATTCTAATTCTGTTACGTAAAATTTACCAAGAGATGTTTCAAAAAATTTAAAATTTTTCCAGCTGTCATTGCCTCAAATATTCGCCTTGGCAGCTCTGGCGGCTTCCCCACCGGCATTCAGGCACGGAGTTCGACAATTACATTTGCCATGCCCGACACCATAATGGTAAGCTCAGTCTCATGAATAATGCTATTATTACAGGTTTTGAACCATTCGACAACAGCAGCCGCAACCCTTCATGGCTCGCGGTCAACGCCCTTCCCAACCAGATCGGGTCATTCAACCTGACCAGAGTTCAGTTGCCGGTCTCTTTTAATAGCGCATTTGCCAGGCTGGAAATGACCATAGCGGCCTGTCAGCCCGACCTGGTCATCTGCACCGGCCTTGCTGGCGAACGTAGCGGCATTTCGATCGAACGCGTTGCCATCAATGTCGCCGACGCCCGCATTCCAGACAACGATGGGCACCAACCCGTAGACCGCATCATCGACTATTCAGCGCCCAACGCCTATTTTACCTGCCTGCCCAGTCGCGCCATCATCGAACGCATCAGCCAGGCTGGACTCCCCGCCACCATTTCAGATTCAGCCGGAACCTATGTCTGCAATCAGGTCATGTTTCAGCTGCTGCATCTTATTGCCAACCAGCACCCGCTGATGATGGGCGGCTTTATTCATGTTCCGGCCACGCCGGAAATGCTGACTGCCGAAGCAGGAACGCCTGGCATGCCGCTTTCTGATATTACCAGGGCATTGCAGATTGCAATCGAGACCTGCTCAGACCATATAGAATCAGGCAGCTGGAAGGGTACAAAACGCAGAATTATCGAATACTCGCCAGAATGGCCACAGGCTTTTGCCAAAATCAGTTCCAGACTGCAGACCAGCCTCGGCGAACTTGCGCTGCGCATCGACCATATTGGCTCGACTTCTGTACCCGGACTCGCTGCTAAGGATGTCATCGACATTCAGATCTCCGTGAATGCGCTCGATAACCGTCTGTTCACGGCGATGACAGCAATGGGCTATTCTCGCTCAGAGATCGCGGTCTGCGACCACATACCGCCCGGCATGAGCAGCAACCCGCTCGACTGGCAAAAATGGTTTTTCAGAGCGCCGGCAGGGCAACGCGCCACTAACACACACATCCGCATTGTCGGCCGTGCCAATCAACGCTACCCACTGCTGTTCCGCGACTTTCTGCGCGCACACCCTGACTATGCAAAAACCTATGGCGAACTGAAAAAACGACTTGCCGCAAATATCGCCAACTCCAGCATGTACCCCGACGTTAAAGACCCCGCCGTCGACCTGATCTATTACGCCGCCGAAAAATGGGCCAGCGCAACCGGCTGGCAGCAAAATTCCCCGGGCTGAACCAGAAACTATAAGTATTACTGA
>MFYY01000224.1:14177-14360 GCA_001787855.1 Candidatus Riflebacteria bacterium GWC2_50_8
GATAAAGCAAAACTCAGGAAAACCTCTGCCGGTGGCCATCGTCGGAAAAAGCACGCTTTTTCCGGTAGCTTTGCTGCCGCGGGCTTTTTGGCCGAACCTCCTCGGTCTCAAGGGATTGATGGCCGGACTGGCCACCGCCCAGTGGCCATTCAACGAATTCTTCTCCACACAGGACCTGAAGAA
>MFYY01000224.1:14368-15435 GCA_001787855.1 Candidatus Riflebacteria bacterium GWC2_50_8
GCTTCCTGCCGACGGGTTTGAGATCCCTCCCGAGATACTCAAGATATCGACCGTCATCCCCGTAGTTGGCCTCTTCCTGGCGAAACAAGCTCTCGACGATACCCAAAGTTTTCAGAAGGGCGTCATCCGTGCCGATCAGGTCAAGGTAGTCCTAGAAACCCGTTTTTCACCTCGGGCCGAGACAACGACACCTGCCACTGACGCCGACTCCCAGGCTCTTTCCAGACCAGATGCTGCCGAACTTTTCGCCAGACACTTCGGGTTTGTTGTCAGCCCGGTCAATGGCTCTGCCCCGCTTCCGGGAACCATATCCTGGCTCGGCACCGCCGTCCGGGAGCTCCAGGCCGACACCACCGACCTGGTTATCGCGGGCAGCATCGATGCCGCACACTCTGTCCTGTCCTGGACAAAAGACCGCGCCGCCTCCGGCGCCGCCGAAATGCGTCTACAGGAAGGCATCGGCATGGTTGCCCTCCGCCGGCTGTGCGACGCAACTCGTGATGGAGACCAGGTTCTCGCCGTCATTTCCGGGATCGATGCATCTTCAATCATCTTTGCAGAACAACCTGCCAATCCAACAGTCGACATGACGGCAGCATCTCCCGCCCCAGCACCCGAAGTCTCAACCGTTTCGCCAGCTCCTGCCGCCGGCCTGCCCGAACAGTTCGCCAGGTTCGCCCGCCTGCCGATTTCAGATATCGTCATTGAGGCAGACGGATCCTGCCAGAATCTGCCCTTCAACCATCTTCCCGAAGATGGCTCAAACAATGCATCTCTCGTCTGGAAGCTGGTTCGCGAGCGCTGGGTCCAGCGGGCCGGCTCGCGCCGATTCTTCCACGACCTCCTCGGAGCCTTGCTCGGAACCTTCGTCAGTCGTGTTGTAGTGCAAAACCCCGATGCATTCGCCGAAATTTCCGCACGCCCGATCGTCTTCCTGGCCAATCATCAGATCGGTCTGGAGTCGCCCCTGTTCATGGCCCTGGCTTACGGCATGACCGGCCTGCCCATTGAGGCTGTCGCCAAGCCAGATCACATCAACGCCTGGCTGGCCTTTCTGCTGTCCTTCG
>MFYY01000224.1:15445-15639 GCA_001787855.1 Candidatus Riflebacteria bacterium GWC2_50_8
GCTCGGCGATGGCCATCCCTTCCGCCTGATGTATTCCGAACGCCAGAATCCTCAGGGCCTTATCAACAGCCTGAAAAAACCAGGTGAACGAGAAGCATCCCTGCTGGTACATGTTGAAGGAACAAGAGCTGAGGCTGCTAACCAGCCTGTAACCCGGTTGAGTTCGATTTTTCTGGATATGGCCATCGACAAAA
>MFYY01000224.1:15792-16021 GCA_001787855.1 Candidatus Riflebacteria bacterium GWC2_50_8
TTGGCCCCGGCAAGGACGAGGACACGCTGCTGGCACCCGACAAAACATTCGTATCAAAAACCCGCTTCTTCATGGAAACGTTTGGCTTTCCCAAGATGCAGGCCATGCTGTTCGCTATACTGCAGATGATCGACGATCCCTGCGAAGAAACGGCTCAGCTGATAAATGCCATCCAGTCCGGCAAAGTCGACCCCAGAACCTCGGAGATCCCTCCGGTGCTAAAAAGCTT
>MFYY01000224.1:16085-17726 GCA_001787855.1 Candidatus Riflebacteria bacterium GWC2_50_8
CTCCCGGTATCGCGCCGTATAAATCTTGAATACACGCGCAAGGGTCACTTTAACACCATCTACCGACTTCTATAGCCAATCGCAGTTTTCGGAATAGAACAAATCACCACGGTACGACACCACGGTCAAAAATTTCGT
Organism: Candidatus Riflebacteria bacterium GWC2_50_8; assembly: GCA_001787855.1. GTDB lineage: Bacteria > Muiribacteriota > Ozemobacteria > Ozemobacterales > Ozemobacteraceae > Rifleibacterium. Next base: position 16,224 of record MFYY01000224.1, read on the forward strand.
CTTCCTGATTTTTTTTACTTTCACTCCAGCACTTTGCAGAATAAATGTACAGCTGCATAAAATTTATATGCAACTACAGGCAATCATGAACCTGAAGAAGTGTTCTGGCCTGTTCTAGAAGATTTTTCCAGAACCATATTGTCGATGCGAGTTATGGTGAACTGATCAGACTTAACTACGTTGGCTACAAAAAAGGCATAATCTTATTCTTTGTCGATAAACCAGAAATCACGATGGCAAAACAGGCTACGCGCCGATGATTTTCGAGAATAGTAGACAAAAAGTCATTGCTTTTTAAACTTGTAATCCAGTATCGGAGTGCCGGCACCAAAACTGCCGGTAAGAGTCAGTATTACTTTATCACCTTTTTCCAGTTTTTCTTCCAATACCATTTCTTTTGGTGAATAATCGCCTGGTGAGCGCTCACCCATTGACTCAGGCACTTCTGTGCCATCAAGTTTGAGTGGAGATGGATCAATGCCATTTGATCTTTCCCAGACAAGCCAGTCGCGCTTATTGCCGCCGCTGATAATTTCAACCTGCAAACGTGCCGGACCAAAGGTTGAAAGTTTTGCCGTAACCGCAATAATACCAGCACTCGGAGCTGTGAATTCGCGAGAACCCGGGCCTGCCGCTCCGGGGCCAGCGCCTAGGCCAATAACGTCATCCATGCTCGAATTCTTGTCAGCAGCCGTTGCCGTTCCACCATCAAGAACGCGAACAAACCCGGAGAACCCAACAGCCACTAGCCTGGACATATCTGGAGTTGTTCTCGACCTGACAATAAAGTCACCATTCAGATTGTCATCGACGTAAAATGAACACCTGCCAGCCCCTGCATCATATTCAATTCTGACACAATGTGTGCCGCTGAAATCTCCTACTTCGGCCCAGTGATTGGTATTTCCGCCAGGATTGTGAATGTTTCCTACCTTTGCTTGTTCAAACGACACTTTTCGATTACCAAGCCTGAAACGGCCAAACTCAAATAGATCCAGAGATTCATTGTTTTTTCCATCATAGATATACCGTTTTGCAGCCCAGTGGCCGCATTTAACGCCAGAAAAAGTGCCGTCGAACTCAATTTTCCATGAGCTGCCAGCCGAGATATTTAACGAAAACGCATCTCCAGGCTCAACTTTGATTTCATCAGCCCATACCAGGTTCACCGACAACAAAAGCATCATAAGCATAAGCATAAGCATAAGCAATCTCTTCATAACGCAAAACCCTCCAAATGATTAATCTGATGGAAAAGATAAACCGACTTTTGCAAGCAAAAATGGGAGGTCTTCAAATTCTGACAAGTTTCCTTACAGTCAGCTTTCAAAAAGCAACCATAGCTCGTAACGTTCAGAATTAAGTATTTGTCATATCTATTTTAGATCTACGGACATTAATTTTCAACTTTTGACTCTGACAATCAACCGGCAAAACAACACATTTCTTTCAGCTTACTTTCAAAGCGACTTATGCGCTCAAATGATTGATAAATACAAAAAC
>MFYY01000225.1:0-4074 GCA_001787855.1 Candidatus Riflebacteria bacterium GWC2_50_8
GCCCTGTCTGGCCTTGATTACCTTTATTCTGACACCCTTTTCGACGAATTCGCCATCGGTCATGACATCAACGCGCTCGTCATCTATTTTTGCGATGCCGGAAGGGCGCAGCATGGTCAGAGTTACGCCGGTCTTGCCAATGTAGGCCGACTTGTCGTCGACCGCCACAAAACCGTTGGCAGCTGAAGACTCAGTCTCAAGAATGAATTGCCTGCCCATGCTGGTTTTGGGAAACACCAGAAAAAACCAGAGCAGAAGCAGAATGACGCCCAGAATAGCCAGAAAAGTCGTTACCATGGCCATCGCCATGCTGAGCTTCATAAACGCCGTCGCCAGCCCACCGCAAAGCAACAGTAGCCCAAGTATGCCGGTAATGCCGAAACCTGGTATTACTGCGATTTCTAAGAACATGAAGATAACCCCGCCAATCAACAACATTGCCACGGTAAGACCCCAGGCCGGTTCTTCGCTTGTACTGGTGCCTGAACTGGGCTGTGCGGTTTCTGACGTTTTTGTTGGCAGCAGTTCAGCGTCATCTATGCCGGCAAAACCGGGGAACGCAAGAAGTGTAAAAAGCAGCAGCAGGCAGATATGTTTCATTAAAGCCTCTTTGTTTAATCAGCCTTGATCTGGCGAACTACGATCTTGTTTCCTTCTACTTTTCTGACAACGATTCGTGCTCCCTTTTCGATGAAATCACCGTCAGAGAAGACATCGTAACGCTCGTCACCGATTTTTGCTATGCCAGCCGGGCGGCATGTTGAGGCGGCAACTCCCTCAAGGTTAAGCAGATGGTCGTATTGATTCGGCTCGATGGCGACACAACCCTGCTCGGTTGACATCTGCTCTTTGAGCACAAACTTGTCGAAAAACTTGAATTTGGGGCCCCAGCGGTAAAGCAGCAGCATGATGATTGCCGAATAGGTAAGCATCTGGGCAATGGCTGTCATTGCCATATATACGCCACCAAAGACCATGATAATGCTGAAGCATACGCAGAGTATTCCGGAAATTCCGGTTAAGCCGAATCCCGGGATTACAAAGGCTTCCAGCAGCAGGAGCAACATACCAACCGTGAAAAGTATGATTGTTTCTAGACCGGCGAGATACGCAAAAAGGTGTCCGCCAAAGAAAAGTGCCAGGCAGGTCAGTCCCAGCCAGCCAAGAATGCCGAATCCGGCAATAAAAAATTCGATAATAAGACACCAGAACCCGACAGTGAACAGCAGAACGCTGATGTTCGGGTTGGTCAGCCAGCGGGCTATCCACTCGCCAGAGGTCGGCTCGGCCCGCTCGATTGTGGCATTCTCGAAGCTCATGATGCGCATTACCGAACTCAACGATGCTACGATCTGGTCGCAATATCCATGTTTGAGAGCCACTTCTGAAGTCAGGGTGACGATTTCGCCGCGTTTGCTCAAGCCTTCGATTGAGTCGTGGTCCTTGTCGACCATTGCTTCGGCAATCGCTACCGGTCGCTTGCGTGCTTCTGCTGAGGCTCTGAACTCGGCTTTGAATGCCGAAACATACTTTTCTTCTGCCGCCTGAACACCGCCGCCGGCAAGCATGATCGGAGTAGCAGCGCCCAGTTCAGATCCGGCCTCCATGTAGATGCGGTGGCATGAAATAGCTATCAGAGCCGCTGCCGATAGCGCGCGACCCTTGATGTAAGCTATGGTAGTAACCTTGGAGCGCAGCAGGGCGTCTTTGATTTCCTGGGCCGCGGTTACCAGTCCGCCATTCGAATTGATCTCAAGGACGACGGCGCTGAAGTTTTCGCGCTCGGCCCGCCGCAACTGGCGCTGGATAAAAAATGACAACCCGGTTTCGATGTCATTATGAACCGGTATGATCAGTATTGAGCCGGAAGCATTCTGTGCTTCGGCCGTTGCCCCAACCAGTAAGAGCGCTGCCATGATTGCGTACAGGATAAAACCCATGCACCACCGGTGGTGCTGCATGGGTTGTTTACAGATAAATCTGATACCAGCTTTAGCGACGTCTTCTCTGTTTGCGACGGGCTTCAGCAGCTTTTCGTTTCTGCTTTTCACTTGGTTTTTCGTACGCTCGGCGGCGCTTGATTTCTTTGATAATGCCAGCTTCCTGACATTTTTTCTGGAAGCGCTTCAGTGCCTTTTCCAGTGGTTCGTCCTTAAGTACTCTTACTTCTGCCATTTAATTCACCCCCCTCCTGATTTGATCAGATAGAGGTCTATCATATTGTTGCTGAATCAGCCTGGTGGCCAACTCATACAGCGTCTGCCAAGTATATGAAAGTGCAGGTGATGAACTGTCTGTCCACCATTCTCACCACAGTTGGCAACCACTCTGAAGCCCTCGTCGAGCTCATGGTCTGCTGCCATTTTCTGAATGACCTTAAAAACCTGTGACAGCATTTTGCCATCAGCGGCTTCTGGATCAGTCAGTCGCGCAATGTGTCTAACCGGTATTACCAGCAGATGCACTGGCGCCTGTGGATTGATGTCTTTGAAAACAACCGCATTTTCATCCCGGTATACTACTTCGGCCGGGATCTCGCCTGCGATTATCCTGCAAAACAAGCACTGTTCCATATTAGGCTGAATTGTACATCAGCACTGCCGGCAAGTCAATAAAATTCTCAAGCAAAAATTATACCGAACTGTCTGCTGCAGGCTGCATGAACTGTAGAATCAATTTTCCGAGTTTTCCAGAACTATTTCGCCATGCTTGCCCGGATTGTATCTCCCCTTGTTGTTGGAAAGTGGCGAACGCATGAATCGTATTGCGCGGATTCCAGCTTCATGGGCCTCGCTGATGTCGCTGTCTGAATCGCCGTAAAATACAGAAATACCGTGCTTGTTGATAAAGGCGGCTTTGCTGGTTCGGCCTGAAAATATTGCTTTTGGCTGTCCTTCGAGTTTAAATTCTCTATGCAGGATTGAGGTGAGAATCTCACCCTTTACCTCGGGGCGTGCGGTAACGAAATAGATTTTGTCGCCGCGCTCACGATGCATCTCGATGATTTTGCGGGCAGATTCCTTGGGAATGCTGAATTTGTCAAAGCCGCAGCTCAGGTCGCTCCAGAACTGGTCGTTGCTCAGGGGGCGGTCGCCGTATTTGTTGCTGCCGTTCGGCCCATCGGTATTGTTGAAAGCATATTGAAATCCTGGTGATGAGAACAATACGGTGTCGTCGACATCAAGACCAATGGAAATCGGCTGTGACGGCAAAGAACTGGCAATTTCTTCAACACTTGTAGTTAAATAGGCGTTCTGGGCAGTTAAAACGGCTACGTTGGCAAACAGCATCAGGGCGACAATAATCGATAAAATACGTCGTGACAGCATCATTCGGCTCCTTCTGGTCGCATTTTATGCGCGACCTGCAAAAATATGTACAAGCATTCCCTATCTGGCGAAAATAGCATCAAAATTACAATGATGCAAACTATTGTGTACACCTTTCGCCTGTGTTTTCTGGCAAATTATTGCTTGATTAAAGAGCTGGCCAGACATTATCATTGGCAGCCTGCCAATATTTTTACATGGAGTTTCTATGAACAACAGTGGCATTAAAATTGATGCGGCCCTGTGTCGTAAAGACGCGATCTGTATAAACATCTGCCCGATAGGGATCTTTCAGGGCAACACAGGATCTTTGCCGGTTGTCGATGAAAACATGGCCGTTAACTGCATAAAGTGCGGACATTGCTCAGCAGCCTGCCCAACTGCCGCGATTTCGATACCCGGTCTTGCCCGTGAAGACTATCAGGAGCTTCAGGCAGAGTTGCCCAGCCTGCAGAGCTTTCGCGGCCTGGTCCGGAGTCGCCGGTCGATACGTGAATTTAAGGAACAACCAGTAGATATAAGTCTGGTGACCGAACTGCTTGAGCTTACCAGGTTCTGCCCGACAGCCAAGAATACACAACTGCTGCACTGGGTTCTGATAAATGGCGCGAATAAGGTTCGAGAACTTTCAGCTGCTGTAATAGATACATTCAGAAGTAATGAAAAGATGGCTCCGATGGTGCAGGCTTTTGACATGGGTCATGATCCGGTAAATCGTGGCGCGCCGCAGGTTTTGCTCGTGTGT